>NZ_BAAAUT010000023.1:0-111992 GCF_039534085.1 Planomonospora alba | reverse complement strand
GGCTCCCGGGAGCCGCCGGCGGCCGGGCGGCCTAGTCGCGCAGCCGGGATCTCAGTGCGGCGGTGTCGGCGTCGGTCCAGCCCTGGGCGGCGAGCCAGCCGAGGGGGCCGCCGAAGCGCTCGTCCAGCACCTCGAAGAGCTGCTCCATGTACTGCCGGCGGGGCCGGTGGTCGTCGGCCGGACGGGAGTCGAGGTCGTCGCGGTAGGTGGTGCTGGCCCGCAGCCGGGCCAGGATCTGCTCGATGCGCTCGCCGGTGGCCGCGTAGTCGTCGAAGATGGCCTCCCGGGTGGCCCCGGCGACCTCCAGGGCGAGGGCGCACAGCACGCCCGTGCGGTCCTTGCCCGCCGCGCAGTGCACGATGGCGGCGCCGTCGTCGCGGGCCATGGCGCGCAGGGCCGCCAGCACCGAGTCGGGCCGGTCGCGCAGGTAGCCGTAGTAGAAGCCGGTCACCCGCAGCTCGGCCAGCTTCTCCTCCTCCACCCGCTCCTGCCAGGGCAGGACCCGCTCGGCGTCGATCGTGTCGGCCTCGGCGTCGGTGTGCCTGCCGCCCTCGGCGAAGAGGGTGAGGTGGTGGATGCTCACCTCGGGGACGCGGGTGAGCGGGCCCGGCCCCTCCAGGAAGACCTCCGGGCCGGAGCGCAGATCGACGACGTGGCGGAGCTTGAGGTCGGCGACGAGCCGCTCGACGTCGCGCCCGGTCAGCCCCTGCAGGTTGTCGGAGCGGTAGATCCGGCCGAAGCGCGTGGTCCCGCCGTCCACCGTGGCGAGCCCGCCGAGGTCGCGCACGTTGACGGCGCCTTCCAGATCGATCCATCGCGTGAAGTCGTTCATCACGGGGAGTCTATACAGCCGGATATGGCCACACCGTTAACGTGTGGTACTCACCACCATAAATATTGAAAATAGCCGCTTATCTTCCCAAAACCCCATATCGGCCGCAGGGTGATGAAAAGTGGAATCAGCCGCCGCCCGCCGTGAGGAGGTCATGTGGAACCGCTGATCCGCCCGCCGCGCCCGGTCGTCGACCCCGCCCTGCCCGAACGGGTCTCCGCCCTGCTCCGCGCCGACCCCCGGGTGCTGAGGGCCTCCCGGCGGCCCGGTCCCGTTCCCTCCCGCGCGGCCCCGGATCCGTTCGCCGTGTTCGCCTCCGCCGCGTTCCTGCTGCTGGCCTGGGCGGTCGCCGGACTCAGCGGCCTCCTGTCGGCCGCGGTCATGGCCGGCGTCTTCGCCGCGGGATGCGCGCTGACCGTCGGCTCCGGCTCCCGCCGGGAGCGCCGCCGGTGGCGGGCGGCACGCGAGCACGCCGACAGGTTCGTCGTGCCCGAGGACCTCGACGACGAGTGCGGCGCCCTGCTCCGCCGCGCGCAGGACGCCGCCGAGGCGGTGCTCGGCTCGCACGTCAACCGCGACGGCCTGCTCGACGCGATCGACAACGCGGTGACCCTGCCCGAGCAGGTCTGGCGGATCGCCACCCGGCTGGTCCGGCTCTCGCAGATGCGGGCCGAGCACCGGCGGATCGTGCCGGGCGCGCCCCCGCCCGAGGTGGCGCAGGCCTTCGCCCCCTACGGCGAGGCGCTGGAGACCGCGCTGGCCGCACTGGTGGAGCGGGTCGAGGCGCTGGAGGAGTACGCCGCGCAGGTCCGCAGGGCCGACGCGGTCTACCGCTCCTACCGGCAGCTGGAGGCGCTGGCCGAGCGCGCCCCGCGCTACGAGGAGCTGGTCGCGGAGATCGCCGGGGACGGGGCCGCCCTGCCGCCCCTGGAGCGGCTGACCGATCAGGCCCGGCAGGTCAGGGAGGCGTTCCTGGCGGACATGGAGCGGGCCCGCCGGGCCGGCGGGAACCTGATCGGCACCGAGCGGCCGTGAGGACCCGGCGGCCGGGCCGGGCGCTCCCGGGCCCGGCACCGCCGCACGGCGGTCACTCCCGGGCCCGGCGCAGCAGCTCCAGCGTGCGCCCCATGCCCGAGCGGTTGCCGAGACCGCGGTAGACGTCCTGGGCCCGGGTGAGCGCCTCGACCGCCGCCTGCCGGTCGCCCGCCTCCAGGTGCGCCTCGCCGAGGTGGCGCAGGCACCGGGCCATCCACCACCGGTCGCCCAGCTCCTCGAAGGCGCGCGCGGCGTGCTCGAACGCCTCCGCCGCCTCCCGCGTCCGGCCGGCCCTGGCGTGCACGCGCCCGGCCGACAGCTCCGTCCTGGCCACACCCCAGGAGTCGCCCAGCTTGACCAGCAGGTCGGCGGCCTGCCGTACGTGGCTCAGCTCGGTCAGCCGGTTCGCCGGGTTGCCGACCTCCCCGGCGGCGCGCAGGCACCGGGCGACCTCCCACTCCTCCCCGCGGGCGCGGAACATCTCCGCGGCGCGGTCCAGGCTGAAGCCCGCCCGGGCGAAGTACTCCTGGGCGGCCCGGACCTCGCCCCGGTCGTGCAGGCTCCGCGCGGTGGCGCCGAGCACCTCGCCGTAGGCGCGCAGCGTCTGCGCCTCCGAGTAGCGGTTGCGGTCGCGCTCGAACACCTCCAGCGCCTCCTCCAGGAGCGCGCGGGCCTCCTCGGTCCGGCGCTGGGCGAGCCGGAGCTCGGCCAGGTTGCGCTGGGTCCGCGCCGCCCACCAGCGGTCGCCCTCGTCCTTGAACGCGGCGACCGCGTCGGTGAGGTGCTCCTGGCCCCGGTCGAGGGCGCCGTCGCTGAACAGCGTCATGCCGACCGTGCGCATCGCCCGTGCGGCCCACCACCGCTCGCCGAGCCCGGTGAAGATCTCCAGGGCGCGCTCGGCGTCCCGGCAGGCGTCCTGCCTGCTGCCCTGGCCCCCGGCCACCGCGGCCCGGTCCAGCAGCGCGATGCCCAGCGCCCGCCGGTCGCCCAGGTGCCCGGCGGCCTCGTACACGATCTCGGCCACCGCCCGCCAGTCGGCCCAGTAGGCCCGCAGCGAGTGGCACAGCGAGCAGAAGGCCCGGCCCAGCCCCCAGGCCGCCTCCCACATCTCCATGCTCCGCGCCTGGTTGACCAGCGCGACCAGGGTCAGCCGCTCGGCGTTGAGCCAGTCGGCCGCCGAGACCTCGGCCCGCTCCGTCGTCGCCGGATCGCCCCTGCGTCCGCTGCGGCCCCAGTCCTGCGGCCAGCGGGCCATCGCCGCGGCCTCGGCCCTGCGGCGGTAGCCGGCCAGCACCCGCTCCACGGCCGCCCGGCCGGGACCGTCCGCCTCGTCGGGGGCGGCCGCCTCACGGGCGAAGATCCGGACCAGGTCGTGCAGCCGGTAGCGCATCGTCCCGGCGAAGTCGACACCGGAGCACTCGGCGAGCTGGGCGTCGATGAGCGCCTCCAGCTGGTCGGTGCCGTCCAGCTCGGAGGTGGCGAGCAGCTCTCCGGCGACCCAGCCGGGCACGTCCGGGGCGGTCAGCAGGCTGAAGGCGCGCAGCAGGCGGCGCTGGAGGCCTGTGCAGGCGTCGTAGCTCAACTGGAGCGAGGCGCGCACGCTCTTGTCCAGGCTGGGAGCCAGTTCGAGCTGGTCCAGTCGGCGGCGCTCGTCGCGGAGCCGCCCGGCCAGCTCGCCCAGGGACCAGTTCGGCCGGGTGGCCAGGCGTCCGCCGCAGATGCTGATGGCCAGCGGCAGGCCGTCGCACATGTGCACGATCTCCCGGGCGGACTCCAGGTCCGCCGCGACCCGCTCGCCCCCGGCCAGCCGGGCCAGCAGCTCCACCCCCTGCGCCTCGCCGAACACCGACAGCTGCTTGTCGTAGGTGTTGAGCAGGAACAGCGGGCGCCGGGAGGTGATCATCACCGCGCAGCCGGGCTCGGCCGGGATCAGGTCCTTGACCTGGTCCCCGCCTTCGGCGTTGTCCAGGCCGATCAGGATGCGCCGCCCCTTGGTCCAGGTCAGCCAGAGCTTGCGCAGCTCCTCCAGGCCGCCGGGGTCGGTGGTGAGCCGCACGCCGAGCGCCCGCAGGAAGCCGGTCAGCACCTCCTCCGGCGGGACCGGGGCGCCCACCGCACCGCGCAGGTCGGCGTAGAGCCGCCCGTCGGGGAACCGGCCGGCGACCTCGTGGCCGAACCGCGTCATCAGCACGGACTTGCCCACCCCGCCCCTGCCGTAGAGGGAGACCACCAGCGGGGAGGCGGCTCCGTCCGGGTCGCGCGGGCGGCGGCGCCCGCCGAACACCTCGCGCAGCTCGGCCAGCGACTCGCCGCGGCCGGTGAAGTGCGCGGGGACCGGCGGCCACTGGTCGGGCGGGCGCCAGGAGGCGCCCGCGAGGGCGGCGGCGGGCGAGTGCCGCCGGTCCGCCGTGGCCCAGGTCAGCAGCCCGACCAGGAGCCCGGCGAAGACGGTGATGCCGATCTTGGCCGCGGTGGGCAGCTCCACCGCGTCCAGTGAGGTGGCCAGGATGCTGGCCACCGCGGCGAGGATCCCGGCCGCGGCGGGCGCCGCGAGCGGGACCGCGCCCCTGCGCGGCGGCGCCGGGTGCGGTACGGAGGACGGATCGGCGTCACTGCGGTCGGGCAGAGGTGACGAGCCCGGCATTCACTACCCCCGGAGGAGACGGCGGTCCCCGCACCGCCTATGCGGCCTTCCAAGATTCATTCAACCAGACAGGGGCCCGGTTCACCCCCGGCCCGCCCATACCAACCGGTCGGTACACTGACATGTCATGAAGCGAACCGTTTACGGCCCCGACCACGACGTCTTCCGCGAGTCGGTCCGGGAGTTCATCGCGCGGTCGATCACCCCGCGCGCCGAGGAGTTCATCGAGAACCGCCTGATCGACCGGGAGGTCTGGCTCGAGGCCGGCCGGCAGGGCTTCCTCGGCCTGGAGGTCCCGGAGGAGTACGGCGGGAGCGCGGCCGGGGACTACCGCTTCAACGCGGTGCTGGGCGAGGAGCTGTCCTGGGCCGGCGCAGCCTTCTCCTCCAGTCTCGGCATCCACTACGACGTGGTCGCGCCGTACCTGGTGGAGCTGACCACCGAGGAGCAGAGGAAGCGCTGGCTGCCCCGCTTCTGCTCCGGCGAGATGATCACCGCGATCGGCATGAGCGAGCCGAGCGGGGGCTCCGACCTGGCCGCGCTGCGCACCACCGCGGTCCGCGACGGCTCCGACTGGATCGTCAACGGCTCCAAGACCTTCATCACCAACGGCTACTGCGCCGACCTGGTCGTGGTGGCCGCCCGCACCAGCCCCGAGAAGCGGGCCAAGGGCATCACGCTGTTCGCGGTCGAGACCGGGATGGAGGGCTTCACCCGGGGCCGCAAGCTCGACAAGGTGGGCCAGCCGGAGGCCGACACCGCCGAGCTGTTCTTCGAGAACGTGCGCGTCCCCGCCGAGAACGTGATCGGCGAGGTGGACCGGGGCTTCATCGCGATGATGGAGCGGCTGCCGCAGGAGCGCCTCGGCTCGGCGGTGGCGAACCTCGCGCACGCGGCGTCGGTGCTGGCCGAGACCCTGGCCTACGTCAAGGAGCGCAAGGCCTTCGGCCAGGCCATCGGCTCCTTCCAGCACAACAAGTTCGTCCTGGCCGACCTGGTCACCAAGGTCGAGGTCTCCCAGGCCTTCGTGGACCAGTGCGTCGCGGCGCACGCCGCCGGCGAGCTGAGCGCGGTCGACGCCGCCAAGGCCAAGATGTGGACCTCCGAGGTGCAGGGCCAGGTGCTGGACGCCTGCGTGCAGCTGTTCGGCGGCTACGGCTACATGAAGGAGTACCGCGTCGCCCGCGCCTGGATGGACGCCCGGGTGACCCGCATCTGGGCCGGGTCCAACGAGATCATGCGCGAGATCATCGGCCGCGACCTGGGACTCTGACCTCCCGGGGAGCCCCGGAGCGGGAGGGGGAGCCCCCGTGGCGGGACCGGGGCACGCGGACACTACGGTGTCCGCGTGCTCTCCGTATCCCTGGACACCGTCCGCGTCTTCCTCCACGTGCTGGCCGCCTGCGTCTGGGTCGGCGGCCAGCTGACCCTCGCCTTCCTCGTCCCGGCGCTGCGCGCGACCGGCGAGGGGGTGACCAAGGCCGCGGCCCGCGCGTTCAACCGGGTGGCCTGGCCGGCCTACGCGATCCTGCTCGCCACCGGCGTGTGGAACCTGCTCGACGGGCTCGGCGACGACCCCGCCTACCGGCGCACCCTGGAGGTGAAGGTGGCGGTCGTGGTGGTCTCCGGCGTCGCCGCCTTCCTGCACGCCCGTGCGGCGTCCCGGCGCGGCATCGCCGTGCTCGGCGCGCTCAGCGGCCTGTCCGCGCTGGCCGCGCTCTTCCTCGGCGTGATGCTGGGCTGACGCCCCGCCGGTCCCGCCCGTCTCCGGGCCGCTCGACGAGGCCGGCCGCAAGCGCCTGCGCGGCGCGGCACCCGGCCCGCGGGCCGGGCGGCACGCCGGGTTATCCTCTCTGACCGAGATCACGAACTCTTTCAGTGGATCTCTGGCACGGAGGGTCCGGGGCGCACCCCCGCCCCGGCGTTGCTGGGAGGTGTTCTCGAGTTGGGTTCTCTGATTGATCTTTCGCAGCGTCCCGAGCGGCGGGTCGAGCGGGCCGGCGGACTGCGCATCGCGATGATCGCACCGCCGTGGTACGACGTGCCGCCCCGGGCCTACGGCGGGATCGAGGCCATGCTCGCCGACCTCGTCACCGGCCTGACCCGGCGCGGCCACGAGGTGACGCTCGTCGGCGCCGGCCGATCCGGTGTCCCCGGGCGCTTCCTGCGGACCTACGAGACGGCCCCGTCGGAGCGGATCGGCGAACCGCTGCCCGAGGTGCTGCACGTGGCGCGCGCCCGCCGCCTGCTGGCGGGCACCGGCGCCGACATCGTGCACGACCACTCGCTGGCCGGACCGCTGACCGCGGCCGCCCGCGCCGTCCCGACCGTGGTCACCTGCCACGGCTCGGTCGCCGGCGAGCTGGCCGACTACTACCGGGCGCTGGGCGGCGACGTCTCCCTGGTCGCCATCTCCGACGCCCAGCGGCGCATCGCCCCCGACCTCAACTGGGCCGGGACCGTCCACAACGCGCTGGACGTCTCCACCTTCCCGCTGCGGGAGCGGAAGGAGGACTGGGTGCTCTGGCTCGGCCGGTTCAACATCGACAAGGGGGCGCACCTGGCGATCGACGCCGCCCGCGCGGCGGGACGGCGCATCGTGCTGGCAGGCAAGCTGACCGAGGCGGTGGAGCAGGCCTACTTCGACGAGTACGTCCGGCCCCGGCTCGGCCCGGACGCCGAGTACGTCGGGGAGGCCGACGCCGCCCGCAAGCGCGAGCTGCTGGCCGCGGCCCGCTGCCTGCTCTTCCCCATCCTGTGGGAGGAGCCGTTCGGCATGGTGATGATCGAGGCCATGGCCTGCGGCACACCGGTGGTCGCCCTCGGCCGGGGGTCGGTCCCCGAGGTCGTGGCCGAGGGCCGGACCGGCCTGATCTGCTCCGACCCCGGCGAGCTGCCGGGCGCGATCGAGCGCGCCGGCGCGATCGATCCGCTCGCCTGCCGGCGGCACGTGGAGCGCAGGTTCGACCTCGACGTCATGGCCAGGGGCTACGAGCGCGTCTACCACCGGCTCCTGGCGCAGACCGCCGGGCGCGAGCGCCGCACCGGCTCCGACGCCGGGGCGAAGGCCACCGCCTACAGCGGCCAGGGGGCCTGACACCGCGGGCGTCCCGCCCGCGGCCGCCGCCGGGGGCGCGGCGCCCTCAGCCCCCCGGCGGCCGCCGGTGGCCGGTGCGGGCCCCCTCAGCTCGCCAGCAGCCGCCGGTCCCGGTGCGGGTCGGCGGAGTCCCGGCCCGAGGCGGTGACCGGGTCGCGCGGCCCGGTGATCAGCTCGATCCCCGCGGGCAGGCCCGACACGGTGACGGGCCCGCCGCCGGCGGGCACCTCGACGGTCACCCGGGAGCCCGCCAGGGGCAGGCCGGAGATCCGCAGCTCCCCGAAGCCCTCCGGCAGGGCGGGGGCCAGCCACGCCTTGCCGTACGGCACCCAGGGGTCCAGCCGGAGCAGGCTGCGCAGCAGCTGGACGGGGGCCGCGGCCGCCCACGCCTGCGGGGAGCAGGAGGTGGGGTAGGGCACCGGGTGGGGGAACTCGGAGCGGTCGAACCCGCAGAACAGCTCCGGCAGCCGCCCGCCGAACGCCCGGGCGGCCTCCAGCAGCCCGACGGCGATCCGCTGGGCCTCCTCGACGAAGCCGTAGCGCATCAGGCCCGCCGCGATCAGCGCGTTGTCGTGCGGCCAGACGGAGCCGTTGTGGTAGCTCATCGGGTTGTAGGCGCCCATGGTCGAGGCGAGGGTGCGCACGCCGTACCCGGTGAACATCGCCGGCGACATCAGGTGCTCGGCGACGGAGGCCGCCTTGTCCTCGTCGACGATGCCGGTCCACAGGCAGTGGCCCATGTTGGAGCCGAGCCCGTCGATGGGGCGGCCGGAGCCGTCCAGGCCCATCGCGTAGTAGCCGCGGTCGGCCAGCCAGAACCGCTCGTTGAACGCCTCCCGGATCGCCGCGGCCCGCTCCAGGCAGCGCCGCTCGGTGGCGGCGTCGCCCGCCTCGTGGGCGAAGTGGGCCCGGGCGACGTAGGCGGCGTGCACGTACCCCTGGACCTCGGCCAGGGCGATGGGCGGGCGGGCGATGGACCCGTCGGCGAAGTTGATCCCGTCGAAGGAGTCCTTCCAGCCCTGGTTGACCAGCCCCTGGTCGGTCTTGCGCCGGTACCACAGCAGGCCGTCGGGACCGCCGCAGGTCTCGATCCAGCCGAGGGCGGCGTCGGCGTGCGGGAGCAGCTCCTCGACGGCCTCCGGGTGCAGGCCCCAGCGGCGCAGCTCGCCCAGGAGCATGACGAACAGCGGGGTGGCGTCCACCGACCCGTAGTAGGCGTGGCCGCCGTGCGGCGAGGCTCCGGTCTCCACGCCGAAGCGGAGCTCGTGCATGATCTTGCCGGGTTCCTCCTCGGTGAGGGGGTCGACCCTGCGCCCCTGCAGCCGGGCCAGGCGGCGCAGCGTGCCCAGCGCCAGGGACTGGTCGAGCGGGAGCGCCATCCACGAGGTCAGCAGCGAGTCGCGGCCGAACAGCGTCATGAACCACGGCGCGCCCGCGGCGATCGTGGGCGGGTCCTCCGGATGGTCGGGGTCGAACAGCCGCAGGCTCCCCAGGTCCTGGCGGGAGCGGCGCAGGACCTCCGCCAGGGCGGGGCTGTCGGTGGCGATGTCCGGGCTGAGCCGGGTCCAGTCGGCCAGCCGCCGGGCCGGGGCGGCGTGTTCGAGCGCGTGGTGGGAGGGGAACGAGGCGGAGGACTCCTCCCCCTCGATGATCGGGTTCACCTGGATCGTGGTCCGCCACTCCCCCCGGGCCGGGACGACCACGCGGAAGGTGAGCAGGCCGGGGGTGGCGGTCAGCGCGTCGTCGGGCTCCACCGTGATCCTGGCCCCGCGCGAGCGGTCGGCCGCGAACAGGCGCAGGCCGGACGGGTGCGGGGTCGCCTCGACCTCGCCCGCGTGCCGGACCCGCTCGACCTTCACCTCGAACAGGTCGGCCGCGTCGGTGCCCACGTGCAGGGCGACCACGCATCCGGCCGGCTCCTCCGAGAGGTTGCGCAGCACCAGGTCCTCGCGGAGCCCTCCGCCGACGTAGCGGTCCCGGACCACCAGCAGCGTGCTCTCCGCCTGCCCGGGGCGCGGCCGCGTCCTGCCGAGGAACGTGGCGTGGTACGGCTCGGCGGGGATCACCTGGAGCGCCTCCACCGGCACGTCGTCCACCCGCAGTTCCCAGCGTGACAGCAACCGGGTGTCGGAATGGTAGACCCCCTGCGCCCCGCCGGAGCGGATGTCCCCGTTCGGGCCGCACACGCAGAAGGATCCTCCCTCGACCAGCGTGACCGTGTCGCCCAGCGTCTGCGGCTGGCCCTCGAACGTCCACGCGTTCACCGGCATGTCCTCCTTAGCGGTACTCCTCGTCTTTGCACGTCTTTGGAATGCCCATTACGTTACGCCGCCCGCGCTCCGCGGTGGCGGCGCCGGGGCCGCGCCCGCGTGGAGGCCGGCCGGTGGTCCGCCCGCGAGCATTGTTATGCAAGCGAAAACTTGCCTATACTCGGCCCCGTGGGGGACGCCTCCGAGGCCCCGGCCGACCCCACGCGCAGGGCGACCCCCGGCGGGCTCGCCGAGCGGGACGGGCGGACGCCGTCCGGGATCCGCGCCCGGCCGCCGCGGCACCCCGCCGACCGGCGGCTCGGCACCGACTCCAAGGAGACCCCATGGCCGATCGCAAGCACGGCGTGCCCGCGCCGCCGACCGAGACGACGGTCCGCGGCGCGGACTGGGACGGCGAGGACCTCTCGGGCCAGGTGCACGAACGGGTCGCCTTCATCGGCGTGGACATGACCGAGTCGACCAGCGACGGCGCCCTCTTCTCCGAGTGCTCCTTCCGCGACGTGCGGTTCAACGCCTCCCGGCACACGGGGACGGCGTTCCTGAACTGCACCTTCACCCGGTGCACGTTCTTCGACGCCGCCTTCACCGCGTGCAAGTTCACCGGCAGCGTGTTCGACGCCTGCACCTTCGACCTGCTGAAGGTCGACGGCGGCGACTGGGCGCTCGTCGGACTCCCCGGCGCGCCCCTGGCCGGGGCCTCCTTCACCGACGTGCGCATGCGCGAGGCCGACCTCACCGGCGCCCGCTGCGAGGGGGCGGTCCTGCGGGGGACCGACCTGTCCGGCGCGTGGCTGCACGGCGCCGACCTGTCCCGCTGCGACCTGCGCGGGAGCGACCTGTCGGCGGTGGACCCGCTCGGCGTCAAGCTGAAGGACGCGGTGATCGACGTCCGCCAGGCGGTCACGCTCGCCACGGCGCTCGGCCTCGACGTGCGCGTGGAGTAGGCGGATGCGGCCGGTGTGACGCCGGCGACGGGCCGGGCCGTACGCTCTGGGCATGCGCAACACCCGATACGCACGTTCCGGAATGGTATGCACCGTCGATCACCTGGCGTCGAGGGTCGGGGTCGCGATGCTCGAGCGGGGCGGCTCCGCCGCCGACGCCGCGGTCGCGGCCAACGCCGTGCTGGCCGTCACCTCGCCCCACCTGTGCGGGCTGGGCGGCGACCTGTTCGCGCTCGTGCACGACGGCTCCCCGGTGCCCGCGGCGCTGAACGCCTCCGGACGGGCCGGGTCGGGCGCCGACCCGCAGCGGCTGCGGGCCGAGGGACACGAGCGCATGCCGTTCCACCACGACGTGCGCTCCGTCCCGGTGCCCGGCTGCGCGGACGGCTGGCTGGCCCTGCACGCCCGGTACGGCAGGCTGCCGCTGGCCGACGTGCTCGCCCCGGCGATCGGGTACGCCGAGGGCGGCTTCCCCGTCTCCCCGCTGATGGTGCCCGCCCTGCCGACGGTGGGCCCGCTCTGCGAGGACTTCGCCGCCGCGCGCTCGGCCGGCGACCCGATCCGGCGCCCCGGCGTGGCCCGGGCGCTGAAGGCGCTGACCGGCGGCCGGGAGGGGTTCTACCTCGGCGAGTTCGGCGAGGGGCTGCTCGCGCTCGGCGCCGGGGAGTACACCGAGGACGACCTGGCCCGGCCCGCCGCGGAGTGGACGCGGCCGCTCGGCAGGCGGGTCTTCGGGCACGACGTGTGGACGATGCCGCCGAACTCCCAGGGCTACCTGCTGCTGCTCGCGCTCGCCGTCGCCGAGGGGCTCGACCTGCCCGCCGACCCGGCCGACCCGCTCTGGGCGCACCTGCTCGTCGAGGCGTCCCGGGTCGCCGGTCACGACCGGCCGGAGCTGCTGTTCGACGGCGCCCGCGTCGAGGCGGCGCTGGACTCGGCGGCCGAGCGCCGGGCGATGGTCTCCCGGGACCGGCGGGCCGCGCTGCGCGACCTGGCCGCCCCCGGCGACACCACCTACCTGTGCGCGGTGGACGGCGACGGCATGGGCGTCTCGCTGATCCAGTCCAACGCCGCCGGGTTCGGCAGCCTGCTCTTCGAGCCGCGGACCGGTATCAACCTGCACAACCGGGGCATCGGCTTCTCCCTCGTCCCGGGCCATCCCGCCGAGTACGGCCCCGGCCGCCGCCCCCCGCACACGCTGGTCCCGGCGCTGGTCACCCGCCCGGACGGCTCGCTGCGGGCGGTCACCGGCACCATGGGCGGCGACGGGCAGCCGCAGATCGTGCTGCAGATCCTGACCCGCCTGCTCCTGCACGGCCAGGAGCCCGGCGAGGCCGTGGGGACCCCGCGCTGGCGGCTGGGCACGGGAGGGACCGGCTTCGACACCTGGAACGCCCCCGACGAGGCCGTGGTGGAGCTGGAGGAGGGGGCCCCGTGGGCCGGGGAGGAGCTGGCGCGGCGCGGCCACCCCGTGGCGGCGCTGCCGTACGGCTCGGCGTTCGGCCACGCCCACCTGATCGACGTGCTGCCCTCCGGGATGCTGGCCGGGGCGGCCGACCCCCGCTCCGTCATCGGCGCCGCCGCCGGGTTCTGACGGGACCCGTCAGCGCCGCCGCCGGGTTCCGGCGGAGTCCGCCGGCGGCCCCGCCGGAATCCGGCGGGGACGGCATGAGATCCGACACCTTTGAGATTTTCCGCCAATATGGGGCAAATATCCCTGTATGAGCCAATCACCTCCGGACAGATACGGATTCAGTGACGAGCAGGCCTTCGAGTTCGAGCAGGCGACCAACGACCTCGGCTTCGAGCACCGCATCCTCGCCGACGACCCCCGGCACCGGGACAGCCTCGACGAGCGGCTGCGGCGTGAGGCGCGGGAGCGCGGGCGGACGCCGCGCGGCTCGGACCGGCTGATCGCCCCCGACCAGGGCTTCGGACCGTACGACACGGACCAGGCGTACGCCACCGACGCCGGGGTCGACGACGGCGACCTGTCGGCCGAGGAGCGCGCGGTCCGCGTCGACCCGAGGTACTGAGTCCTCGCCGTCCCCGCCGAGCCGGGCGGCCCGCCGTACCGGGCGGCCCGCCGCTCAGCGGGGCGGATGCGCCGACAGCGCCGCCACCAGGTCCGCGAAGCCGCCGACGACGTGGTCGGCCTCGGCCGCCGCCTCGGGCCGGGCCGCGTGCAGGTATCCCCAGGGGCCGCGGCGGATCAGCGCCGTGCGCATGCCCGCCGCGCGGGCCGGGCGCACGTCGTTGTCGAGCCTGTCCCCCACGTAGAGGATCTCCCCGGGCTCCCTGCCGGAGACCGCGACGACCTTGCCGAAGAACGCCGGGTCGGGCTTGGCCACGCCCCAGCCGTCCGAGGTGTGGATCGCGTCCACCGGCAGGTCCATCGCGGCCAGCGCGTCGTAGGCCTGCGGCGGCTGGTTCCCCGCGATGATCAGCTCGTAGCCGAGGGCGCGCAGGGCCGCCAGGCCGGACCGCACGTCCGGGTAGAGGTCGTCGGCGTCGAAGTTCACCCGGAGCCCGCCGGGGTCGTCCCGCTCCCAGGCCTCCTGCTCGGCCTCCACGTCGAACCCGGGCCTGACGAGCTGGAAGGCCTCGGTGAAGGAGCGGTCGAGCGCGGCCATGCCGCCCAGCACGCCGAGCATGGTGAACCGGGTGACCCCGAGCCGGTCGGCCCAGCGCGACCAGATCCGGGTCTCATCGATCAGGGTCTCCCCCACGTCGAACACCACTGTCCTGATCACGGTGATCTTCCCCTTCGCTCGGCCCACCGCATCCTAGTGCCGCCTCGGGCGGCGTCCGCCCCGGTCCCGGCCGCGCGCTCCACCCGCGCGGGCCCGGCCCGCCGCCGGGGCGGGATGCCCGCCCGCGCGCGCCGGAGGACCCGGCGCGGTGATCGGACGGCAGCGGGCGCCAGCCGCGTTCGACCGACCGACGGCACCGCCCGGGGGCGTCGCCCGCGCTGACGAACAGCGCGGTCAGCAGCGGCACGCCGTGGGCGAGCGCCTGGCGGGGCAGCGGACCGGTCGCCACCAGCGACGCCAGCCCATGGCCGACGGCCCAGCTCTGCGTGGCCAGCTCCAGCGGGTCGACGTCGTCGCGGAAGCGGCCGGCGGCCACGGCCCGTTCGACGCCGTCGACCAGCCGGTGCAGCGTGCCGTCCGCGGCCGCGGCGTCCGCCAGGCCGAACGCGGCGTCGAACATGACCCGGTAGAGGTCGGGGACGGCCAGGGCGTTGGACAGGTAGGCGGCGCCGAGGGCGGCCAGGTCCCGCACCGGGTCAGCCGACGGCGGGACCTCGGCGAGCCGGGCCGCCAGGCGGGTGAACCCCTCCTGCCGCACCGCGCTCCACAGGCCCTCCATGCCGCCGAAGTAGGTGTAGACGGCCATGGTCGAGACACCGGTCCCGGCCACCAGGGAGCGGAGCGTGACCGGCTGCCGGGCGGCGAGCAGCTGCGCGGCGCGGTCGATCAGCAGGGAGCGGACCGCCGGATCCTTCACCCTCACCATGGCACCACAATACATAACGTTGCTATGTTCTGAGGGAGGCCGACCGCCCGCACCGACCCGAGGAGTGGACATGTCCGTGACCCTGATCAACCCCGATGGACTGCCGAAACCCGACGTCTACCGCCAGATGTCGATCGCCAGCGGCTCGAAGCTGGTGTTCCTGGCGGGCCAGGTGGCCCGCGACGCCGAGGGCCGGCGGGTCGGCGAGGGGGATCTGGCCGCCCAGGTCGAGCAGGCCTACCTCAACATCGGCACCGCCCTGGCCGCGGCCGGCGGGTCCTTCGACGACGTGGCCAAGCTGACCGTCTACGTCGTCGACTGGACGCCGGACAAGATGGCGCTGCTGGGCGAGGGCGTCGCGCGGGCGGCCGAGAAGCTGGGCGTCGACCCGGTCAAGCCGATCACCCTGCTGGGCGTCGCGGCCCTGGGAGAACCCGACCTGCTGGTCGAGGTCGAGGCCACCGCGGTCATCGACTGAGCGCCGAACCCCGGGATCCCGGCCCCTCGGGCACCCCGCCGGCCTCCCGCGCCGCCGGGATGCCCGCCCGGCCCCGGGCCCCGCCGTACGGCCGCAGCCTCCGGCCGTACCGCGCGGCCACTCTCCGGTCCGCGGCAAGGGTTACGTCGGAGTTGAGGGTTCTCCTGCATGACCGCCGATTCGCCAGGGAATTCTCCGCGAAAGCCTATACATCAACTTCAATGGAATACTCGAAGGCATGAATTCCGGTAGCAGATCTGGAGCAGTTTCACGCCAGCCCTCATCTGAATCATCTGAATCACCTGGATCATCCGTCTCCCCCCGGCAGGACGCCGGCCCGTCCCTGGCCGGTGCCGCGGGGAGCGGCCCGGCCGGCACCGCGGCGGACGCGGCGGCCCGGCCCGCACCGGCCCGCACCGCCGCCGACAGCCACGACCTCATCCAGGTCCGCGGCGCCCGTGAGAACAATCTCACCGGGATCTCCCTCGACATCCCCAAGCGGCGGCTCACCGTCTTCACCGGGGTCTCCGGCTCCGGCAAGTCCTCTCTGGTGTTCGACACCATCGCCGCGGAGTCGCGGCGGCTGATCAACGAGACCTACACCGCGTTCGTCCAGGGGTTCATGCCGAGCCTCAACCGGCCGGACGTGGACGCGCTGCACAACCTGAGCGCCGCGATCATCGTCGACCAGGAGCGGATGGGCGCCAACGCCCGCTCGACCGTGGGCACCGCCACCGACGCCTACACGATGCTGCGGCTCGTCTTCAGCCGGCTCGGCGTCCCGCACGCCGGCCCGGCCTACGCCTTCAGCTTCAACACCCCGCAGGGCATGTGCCCGGCCTGCGAGGGCCTCGGAAAGATCACCGACATCGACGTCGACGAGCTCGTCGACCGCGACCTGTCGCTCAACGAGGGCGCGATCAAGGCGCCCGGGTTCGGGGTGGACACCTGGTACTGGCAGGTGATGGCGAACTCGGGCTTCTACGACCCGGCGGTCAAGCTGCGGGACTTCACCCCGCAGCAGTGGGAGGACCTCCTGCACAAGCCGACCACCAAGGTGAAGGTCGGCTCCAGCAACCTCACCTACGAGGGTCTCGCCGTCCGGGTGCGCAAGCAGTACCTGGGCAAGGACCGCGAGTCGCTGAAGGGGCAGGCGCGCGCCTTCGCCGACCGGGCGATCAAGCTCCTCCCCTGCTCCGAGTGCGGCGGATCGCGGATCAACGAGGCCGCGCGCTCGTCGAAGATCGACGGCCTGAGCATCGCCGACTGCTCGGCGATGCAGATCAGCGACCTGGCCGTCTTCGTCCGCAAGCTCGACGCCCCCGAGGTCGGGCCCGTCCTGGCGAACCTGCGCGCCACCCTGGACTCCCTGGTGGAGATCGGCCTGGGCTACCTGAGCCTGGACCGGGAGTCTGCCACGCTCTCGGGCGGCGAGTCCCAGCGGGTGAAGATGGTCCGGCACCTCACCTCCAGCCTGACGGACGTGACGTACGTCTTCGACGAGCCGACCGCCGGCCTGCACCCGCACGACATCCGGCGGATGAACGACCTGCTGCTCCAGTTGCGCGACAAGGGCAACACCGTGCTCGTGGTGGAGCACAAGCCGGAGACGATCGAGATCGCCGACCACGTGGTCGACCTCGGCCCCGGCGCGGGCGCCGCGGGCGGGCGGCTCTGCTACGCCGGCGACCTGGCCGGGCTGCGCGCCTCCGGCACGCTCACCGGCCGCTACCTCGACCACCGGGCACGGCTGCGCGAGACCTTCCGGCGCCCCTCCGGGCACCTGCCGATCCGGGGCGCCGACCTGCACAACCTGCAGGGCGTGGACGTCGACGTCCCGCTCGGCGTGCTCACCGTCGTCACCGGCGTCGCCGGGTCCGGAAAGAGCTCGCTCATCCACGGCTACGTCTCCGGGCGCCAGGGCGTGGTGGTGGCCGACCAGTCGCCGATCCGCGGCTCCCGGCGGAGCAACCCGGCCACCTACACCGGCCTGCTCGACCCGATCCGCGCCGCCTTCGCCAAGGCCAACGGGGTCAAGCCCGCACTGTTCAGCGCCAACTCCGAGGGCGCCTGCCCGGCCTGCAAGGGCATCGGCCTGATCTACACCGACCTGGCGATGATGGCCGGGGTGGCGACGGTCTGCGAGGAGTGCGAGGGCCGGCGCTTCACCCCCGAGGTGCTGGCGTACACGCTGCGCGGCAAGGACATCAGCCAGGTGCTGGAGATGCCGGTCGCCGAGGCGTCCGGGTTCTTCACCACCGGTCCGGCCAGGGCGATCCTGGAGCGGCTGGAGGCGGTGGGGCTGGGCTACCTCGGTCTCGGCCAGCCGCTCACCACCCTGTCCGGCGGCGAGCGGCAGCGCCTGAAGCTGGCGGTCAACATGGCGCGCAGCGGCACGGTCTACGTCCTGGACGAGCCGACCACCGGACTGCACCTGGCCGACGTCGACCACCTGCTGGGCCTGCTGGACCGGCTGGTCGACGACGGTAACACGGTCATCGTCATCGAGCACCACCAGGCGGTCATGGCCCACGCCGACTGGATCATCGATCTCGGCCCGGGCGCCGGTCACGACGGCGGCCGGGTCGTCTTCACCGGCACCCCCGCCGAGCTCGTCGCCACCGGCGACTCCCTGACCGCGGTGCACCTGCGCGAGTACGTCAACCGGCCGTAAGCCGGAAACCGGCGGCCCCACCCCCGGCCGCGATGCACCCGCGCGAGTACGTCAACCGGCCGTAAGCCGGAAACCGGCGGCCCCGGCCCGCGCCGGGCCGGGGCCGCCGGTCACGCGGTCACGCCTTCCGGTACGCCTCCGTCCGCGAGCCGGGGCGCGGGTGCACGAGCCCGGCCCGCGCCCGGATGCCGGCCGTGGCCGCGTCCAGTTCCCGCTCGTCGCCGACGGTCACGTTCCCCTCGTAGGTCACGCCGCCGGGCGGGTCGTCGTGCCCGACGGGGTCGGCGTCCCAGAAGTTCCCCCGGTAGACGACGTTCTCCAGCGGCGGCGCCACCGTGAGCACGGCGGTGCTGTCCGCCCGCCGTACCAGGTTGTCCTCCACCGTCAGCCAGGCGGTCCCGTAGTCGGTGTAGAGCCCGAAGTTGTACGGCGTGCGCACGTCCTCCACGACGTTGCCCCGCACCAGCCCCGCGTCGTCCGGCGAGGACCCCTGCGGCCCCGCTCACGTAGACGCCGCCGCCGTCGGCCAGCACCCGCATGGTGTCGGCGACGAGGTTGCGCAGCACGCGGACCCCCGTGCCCGGGCCCGCCACGATGCCGCAGTGCGGCACGTCGGCGACCTCGCTGGACGCGATGACGCACCCGTGCACGCCGCGCACGGAGATCCCGGGCGAGCCGCTGTAGTCGAGCCCGGCGTGGTGCACCCAGGTGTCCTCGATCGTGGCGTCGCGCCCGCCCGAGACGGTGATGCCGCCCCCGGCGAGCGTGTCGAGGTCGCACCCGCGCACGGTGACGCCGTCACCGCCGGACACGCCCAGCCCGTACGCCCCGAGCCGGGTGAACCGGCAGCCCTCGATCTCCACGCCCGCCACGTCCCGGAAGGACACGCAGGCCGGGATCGCCGCCGACCGGGCGGGGTACGTCACCGACGCCCCCTCCCCCAGCACGGCCGTCTCGACGCCGCCGCCCTCGTAGTAGTCGCCGCCGTGGTAGTGCACGAACCCCTCGGGCCGACCGGGGCGCAGCCAGGTGGCGTCGGCGAAGGTCAGCCCCCGGAACGCGAGGTCCCGGGCGCCGGCGGCGCTCAGCAGCGTCTCCAGGACCGGTGCGACGACCGGCGTGCGCTCGGGGTCCTCGCCGGGGCGGGGCAGGTAGAGCAGGACGTGCCGCCCGGGCCGCGAGCGGTCCAGCACGAAGGTCCCGGGCTCGCGGAGGAAGGCGGCGTCGTTCTCGATCCGGGTCGGCAGCCCGGGGCCGTGCGACGTCTGCCCCTCCCAGGTCGAGTTGTACAGTTCGCCGGCCCATCCGTACGCGGGCTGCGCCATGGTGATCACGGTGGATCCGCCGTCCGCGGAGACGCCCGCCACCCCGCAGCGGGCCTCGGTCCACGGATAGACGCCCCGGTAGACGAACTCCACGTCGGCGGGGCTGCGCCACTCCCGGGGCTCCGGGCTGCCGGTGACGTATCCCGTGCCGGTCGCGCGCGCCTCGCCGGGCAGTCCCGCGATGTGCGCCCGTTCGGCGCGGCGGCCGTCCACGTAGAGCTGGCGGGTGTCGAGACCGCCCACGTCGGCGGTCCACACGCCGTCCCGCACCCGCCACCCGGTGATCCGGCGGCCCCCGCTCACCACGACCTCCTCCTGTCCGGGGGTGCCGTAGCCGTACGCCTGGTAGGCGACCCCGGAGGCTGTGGTCGGCCGGCGGCTGGGACGCCCCGGAGGACTCCTTCGAGTTCGGCCTGCGCCGCCTGCTGGACGGCATCGCGGTCCTCGTCGCCCAGCGTGATGAAACCCGTGACGAAACTCGGACCTGTGAGGAGTGCGGCAGTCCGCTGGAGCCGTCGCCGTCCGGCCGCCCCCGCGTCTACTGCTCCCCCGCCTGCCGCCAGCGCGCGTACCGCAGGCGCGGCTAGCGCCGCAGCGAGACGCCCAGGTCCACGGCCTCGATCGCCTTGCGGATGCGCTTGTCGGAGATCGAGTACGGCGTGCCGAGCGTCTGCGCGAAGTAGCTCACCCGCAGTTCCTCGATCATCCAGCGGATCTTCTGCACGTCCTCGTCCCGGCGCCGGGCCGGGGGCAGCTTCTCCAGCAGGTCGTGGTACTCGTCCTCGACGTCGTGCACCTGGTGCATGCGCTGCTCGTCGCGGTAGGGGTCCTCGGGGAGCTTCTCCAGGCGCCGCTCGGCCGCCTTCAGGTAGCGGAGCAGGTCGGCCAGGCGGCCGTACCCGGTGGCGGTGACGAAACCCGGGTAGACGAGGGCCGCCACCTGGTCGCGGACGTCCTCCACGGCGGGGGTGGAGCGGGTCCCCTCCAGCCGGACGCAGACGGCGTGCCAGACCGCCAGGACGCTCTCGACCCTGGCGACGACCTCCTCGGTGGTGTCGAACAGCTCGGCGCGGACCGCCTCGCGCAGCGCGGCGAAGCCCGCCTCGTCCCAGACCGGCCCCCCGTTCTCGGCGATCAGCTTGTCTGCGGCGCAGGCGACGCAGTCGTCGAACAGCGCCACGGCGCCGGCGTGCGGGCTCCGGCTCAGCGTCAGCTTGGCCTGGTTGCCCAGCCTGCCGAGGATCTGCTTGGCCGGGGAGGGGATGTTCAGCAGCAGCAGCCTGCGGGTGCCCTCCCACATGGCGCGGCGCTGCTCGGCCTCGGTCTCGAACAGCCGCACGGCCACGCTGGAGCCCTCGTCGGCCAGCGCCGGGTATGCCTTCATCTTGCGCTGCTCGAAGGTCTTCGGCAGCTCGCCGAGGCTCCAGTCGGTCAGGCCCGCCCGCTCCATGCCGGCGGCCTTGGTGAGGGTCTGCCGGAGCCGGGGGGCCAGGCGCCGCTTGAGCTCCGCCAGGTCCTTGCTCTCGGCGAGCTTCTTCTTCCGGCCGTCGACCACCCGGAAGGTGATCTTCAGGTGGTCGGGGACCTGGTCGAGCTGCCAGGCCTCGCGCGGCACCTGGATCCCGGTCAGGTGCAGCAGCTCGCGCTCCAGCACCGCCAGCAGCGGCTCCCGGGTGGGTTCGGCCCGCGCCAGGACCTGCTTGGCGTAGTTGGGGGCGGGCACGAAGTTGCGCCGGAGGTTCTTGGGCAGGGAGCGGATCAGCGCGGTGAGCAGCTCCTCGCGCAGGCCGGGGATCTGCCAGTCGAAGCCGTCGGGGTTGACCTGGTTGAGCAGGGAGAGCGGGATGTGCGCGGTGACGCCGTCGGCGTCCGCGCCGGGCTCGAACTGGTAGGTCAGCGGGAAGCGCAGGCCGCCCTGGCGCCAGACGTCGGGGTAGTCGCGCTGGCTGACGTCCCCGGCCGCCTCGCTGATCAGCATCGACTTCTCGAAGTTGAGCAGGTCGGGGTCGGCCTGCCTGGCCTTCTTCCACCAGGAGTCGAAGTGCCGGCCGGAGACGACCTCCTGCCCGACCCGCTGGTCGTAGAAGTCGAAGAGGGTCTCGTCGTCGACGAGGATGTCGCGCCGGCGGGCGCGCTCCTCCAGCTCCCCGACCTCCTCCAGCAGCCTGCGGTTGGCGGCGAAGAAGGCGTGGTGGGTCTCCCAGTCGCCCTCGACCAGGGCGTGCCGGATGAACAGCTCGCGGCTCAGCTCGGGGTCGATGCGGCCGTAGTTGACCTTCCGCTGGGCCACGATCGGCACGCCGTACAGGGTGACCTTCTCGTAGCCGATGACAGCGGCCTGCTTCTTCTCCCAGTGCGGCTCGGAGTAGGTGCGCTTGACCAGGTGGCCGGCGAGCGGCTCGATCCACTCCGGCTCGATCCTGGCGTTGACCCGGGCCCAGAGCCGGGAGGTCTCCACCAGCTCGGCGGACATCACCCACAGCGGCTGCTTCTTCGCCAGCGCCGAGCCGGGGAAGATCGCGAAGCGGGCGCCGCGGGCGCCGACGTACTCGGTGACGGGGCGGCGCGGGCCGTCGGAGGCGGTCTTCTTGTCGATGTCCTTGACGCCGACGTGGGAGAGCAGGCCGGACAGCAGGGAGATGTGGATCTTCTGCGGGTCGCCGGGCACGCTGTTCAGCGTGACGCCGAGGGACTTCGACATCTGGCGGAGCTGGCTGTAGACGTCCTGCCACTCGCGCACCCGCAGGTAGTTGAGGAACTCCGCCCGGCACAGCCGCCGGAACGCGCTGGACGACAGCTCCTTCTGCCGCTCCTGCAGGTGGTTCCAGAGGTTGAGGTAGGTCAGGAAGTCCGACTCGGGCTCCGCGAAGCGGCGGTGCATCTCGTCGGCGGCCTGCTGCTTGTCGGCCGGGCGCTCGCGCGGGTCCTGGATGGACAGCGCGGCGGCGATGATCATCACCTCGCGCACACAGCCGTTGCGGTCGGCCTCCAGCACCATGCGGGCCAGGCGCGGGTCGACCGGCAGGCCGGCGAGCTTGCGGCCGAGCGGGGTGATGCGCTTGTCCGCGTCGAACGCGCCGAGCTCGACCAGCAGGTCGAAGCCGTCCTTGACCTGGCGCCGGTCCGGCGGCTCGACGAACGGGAAGGCGTCGATGTCGCCCAGGCCGATGGAGGTCATCTGCAGGATGACCGAGGCGAGGTTGGTGCGCAGGATCTCCGGGTCGGTGAACTCCGGCCGGGAGAGGAAGTCCTCCTCGCTGTAGAGGCGGATGCACACGCCCTCGGAGACGCGGCCGCAGCGGCCCTTGCGCTGGTTGGCCGAGGCCTGCGAGATCGGCTCGATGGGCAGGCGCTGGACCTTGGTCCGGTGGCTGTAGCGGGAGATGCGGGCGAAGCCGGTGTCCACCACGTACTTGATGCCGGGGACGGTCAGCGAGGTCTCGGCCACGTTGGTGGACAGCACGACCCGGCGGCCGGAGTGCCGCTGGAAGACCCTGTGCTGCTCGGCGGCCGACAGCCGCGCGTACAGCGGGAGGACCTCGATGTCGGAGCGTTTGGACAGCGCGTCGGCGGTGTCGCGGATCTCCCGCTCGCCGCTGAGGAAGACCAGGATGTCGCCGGGCCCCTCCGCGCACAGCTCGTCCACCGCGTCGCCGATGGCCTGGATCTGGTCGTCGTCCTCCTCGACCGGCCGGTAGCGGACCTCGACCGGGTAGGTCCGGCCGGAGACCTCCACGATCGGCGCGTCGCCGAAGTGCCGGGAGAAACGCTCCGGGTCGATGGTCGCCGAGGTGATGATCACCTTCAGGTCGGGACGCTTCGGCAGGAGCTGCTTGAGGTAGCCGAGGATGAAGTCGATGTTGAGGCTGCGCTCGTGCGCCTCGTCAATGATCAAGGTGTCGTACTGGGCGAGGTCGCGGTCGCCCTGCAGCTCGGCCAGGAGGATGCCGTCCGTCATGACCTTGACGAGCGTGCCGTCGCTCACCTGGTCGGTGAAGCGCACCTTGTAGCCGACCGCCTCGCCGAGCTGGGTGCCCAGCTCCTCGGCCACGCGCTCGGCCACGGTCCGGGCGGCGATCCGGCGGGGCTGGGTGTGCCCGATCAGCCCCTTGACGCCCCGGCCCAGCTCCAGGCAGATCTTCGGCAGCTGGGTGGTCTTGCCCGAGCCGGTCTCACCGGCGACGATCACGACCTGGTGGTCGCGGATCGCCTCCAGGATGTCGTCCCTGCGCCGGCTGACCGGGAGCGACTCCGGATAGGTCACCTCCGGCACGCCCGCCCGCCGTACGGCGATGCGCCGCTCGGCCCGCTCGATGTCGGCGGCGATCTCGGCGGCGATCTTCTCCTGCGCGGCGCGGTTCTTGACCTTGCGGGCGCCGTCGAGCCGCCGGCCCAGCCGCCGCTGGTCGCGGAGCGTCAGCTCGGGCAGGCGGGCGCGGAGGTCGGCGAGCGGCGATGTCACAGGAGACGTTCCCATATGCGAAGAGGATACTTTCGGCCCTTACGTCAGGAGCCAACCGCCCATGGTGCCTGACGTGTTCCCCCGGCGCATCCCAATAAGGGCGGAGTCCGCTCTCCTCGCGGGGATCCGGGGCCCGGCCTAGAGACCCAGACCGGACTCCAGGTGTGCCAGCGCCCCGTCGATCTCGGCGGGCCCGTCCATGCCGGGGTCTCCCGCCCACTGCACCCAGACCATGGCCACCACGCCGAAGACCGCGCCGACGGCGTTCCGTATCCGCGGGTCGTCTCCGGCGCACCCGGCCTTGTCCGCCACGGCGGCGCAGACCTCGCCGATCAGGCCCGGGCTCCTGCGCAGGTTGGCGGCCAGGAGCTCGGGCACGGTGGCCGCGAACACCTCCCGCGCGCGCCCTGCGGCGATCTCCTCGGCGGACAGGGCGGCGAACGCCGCGCGGAACGCGCCGCGCAGCACGGTGACCGGCGCGCCCGGCGGCTGCGCGGCCAGCGCCTCGGTGAGGGGAGGGAAGCGGTCGAGGGCGACCAGGTCCTCCTTCGTCGGGAAGTAGCGGAAGAAGGTGGCGGGGGAGATCTCGGCCGCCGCGGCGATCTGCTCGACGGTGGTGGCGTGGTAGCCGCGCACGCGGAAGAGCCTGAACGCCTCGCGCAGGATCGCCTCCCTGGTCCTGGCCTTCTTGCGTTCACGCAGTCCCCTGTCAGCCATGCGCCGGATCCTACTGCGCACCGTAATGATGGTGTACTCTCATTTGAGAGTATACTATCAGATTTTTCCGCTCCGGCGGCCCGATCGACCGCCTCACCCGGACAACGGAGGTGCCCCTCATGGGCGACGACGTCAGCGGCCTGCACCACGTCGGCCACATCGTGCAGGACATGGACCAGGCGACGGAGCTGTACCGGCGGCTCGGCTTCACCGTGCCCGCGCCCGCCTACCCCGTCCTGCCGGCCGTCGCCGGAGGCCCCGCCGAGCCGTTCGGAGTGGCCAACACCCACGTGCACTTCCCCGGCAACTTCATCGAGCTGGTGGCCGTCATCGGCGACGGCGGCCGCATGCCCGGCCGGGCGCGCCCGATCCCGCTGCAGGTCCCCGACGACAAGCTGCCGGGGCTGAGGGCCGCCGTCCGCGCCACCGCGACCAACATCGCGTCCTTCCTGCGGCGCTTCCAGGGGGTGCACATCATGATCGCCGACACGCCCGACCTCGACCGCGTGGCCGCGCGGCTGACGGCCGGCGGCGTCGGCCACGGCGGCGTGCACGGCGTCCAGCGGCCCGTCGAGACCGGCACGGGGACCAGGATGGAGCCCGCCCGCTACCTGGAGGTCTCCCACCCCGGCCTGCCCCCGGGGCGCGTGCCGGAAGGCAGGGTCGGCTTCGCCGAGAACGCGCCGGTCGAGGCGCCCCGGGACCGGCGGCGCAGCGGGCATCCCAACGGCGCGACCGGACTGGCCGGATGCGTGCTGTGCGTCGCCGACACGGCGCTGCCCGAGCTGGAACGCCGCTACGGCGCCTACTTCGGCCGGGCGCGCGGCGGCCGGGCCCGCCACGGCCAGGTGGTGCGTTTCGACCGTGCGGGTGTCACCGCCGTGACCGCGTCGGCGCTCGCCGGCCTGCTGCCCGGTGAACGCCCGGCGGCCCTGCCGGCGTTCGTCGCCTACGCGGTGTCCGTTCTCGACCTCACCGCCACCGAGCGGCTCCTGCGCGGCAACGGCATCCCGGTCACCCGGACCGGTCCCGGAGAGGTCTTCGTGCCCGCCGGCTCCGCGCTGGGCGTCGCGATCGTCTTCCGCCAGGACGGGTGAGCCCCCTCCGCACCTCGCGCACCGGCGCCGCCGGTCCGGCATCCGGGGAGGGAGCGACTCCGGGCGGCGCGCGGCCGACCCGCCGGCGGCGGCGCCGGGAACGGCACGCGGAAACGACGGCGGCCCCGCCGCTCCCCGGTGGGGGAGGGCGGGGCCGGTCGGGGACCGGGAGGCCTCGGGCCTCAGGCGGTCACTACTGGATGGGCGGGTAGGCGTTCCTCAGCAGCTCCTGGAACTGGGCGGAGAACCACTGCCCGGAGATCGGGGCGTCCGGCAGCGCACCGGTCTTGTTGTGCTTGTTGCGCTCGTTGCCCTCGTAGGTCGGGTCGCACATCCGGTCGAAGCCCTTGCCCTCGTCGTTCTCGATGAACTTGCTGGAGCCGTCGGACTCGCCCGGCGGCTTGATCCAGACGTAGGCGTCGATGCCGGGCTCGGGGTTGGCCCGCGGCCGCTCACCGAGGCCCGCGCCGGACTGGTTGCACCAGTTGCCGGCGTGGATCCGGCGGTCGACGCGGGACTGGTTGACGAACTCGTCCACGTTCAGGGAGGTGCTGGCCTTGGTGGGCCGGTTCGGGCCGCCCCAGCCGTTGCGGGAGGTGTCGATGATCATGCCGATGTTCGAGTTGAACCCGCGCCGGATCAGCTCCTGCCGGAAGGCCTGGGCGAAGGAGAGCTCGTCGGCGTAGTAGTTCCAGTCGAGCCACTTGGACTGGCGGACGGTCTGGCCGTTGACGGTGGTGCTCGCGCTGAAGAAGGGCTCCTTCAGCGCCGAGTAGTTGGCGGTGTTGGTGATGAAGCCGTCGACGCTGTCGAAGCCGTCGGCGGTGCCTGCGACGGTGGTCGCGAACAGCTCGGCGGAGGGGCCGAAGTTCGTGTCCCAGCCCAGCCAGCCGTGGTGCCCGGCGTCGACGTAGTTGTAGACGTTCGGGATGGCGTGCAGCTTGTCCAGGGCGTAGCGGACGCCGTCGACGTAGGCGCCGGTGTTCTTGGCCTCCTGGCACTTGTCCACGTTGAGGTTGGTGACCAGGTTGGGCAGCGAGTCGATCTCGATGACCGTCACGATGCGCAGCGCCGCGTACTTCGGATCGTCCATGATGTCGGCGATCGGGTCGATGTACTCGTTCTTGTAGCGGTTCAGGCCGTTCTCCGCGATGCGGAGCTCACCGTTGGAGGCCAGGGCCGAGCAGTCGCGGTTGGGCAGGTTGTAGATGACGATCTGGATCGTCAGCGGCTTGCTCCCGTTGGCCTGGTCCTGCCGGACGGCCTCGTCGAGGTGCTCGCGCAGGCCCATGGCCGAGCCGGCGCCCTCGATGGCGGCGATGCGGTCCAGCCACACGCCGGTCGAGATGTCCGCCACCGCGTCACCGCCCGGCTCGGCGGCGGCCTTGGCCGACCAGTCGGGGTTGACGTAGCCGGTGGCGCCCTCGTACGGGTTGTCCACGTGCTCGCCGACCGGCGGCGTGTCGCCGTCGTTGTCCTCCTCGGTCGCGGTGACCGTGGCGCCGGTGTGGCCGGAGGCGGCGGCCGTGATGGTCGCGGTGCCGTTCGCCTCGTCGGAGTCCTCGGCCGCGGAGACCGTCACGTTCTGCGCGGTGTTCCAGTTGGAGGCGGTGAAGGTCAGCGTGGCGGGCCGGATGGTGATGTCGGAGTCGCCGGTCTTGCTCAGGTTGACCGTGACGTTGCCCGACGGGGCCTTGCTGAGCCTGAAGCCGACGGTCTTGCTGCCGCCCTCGGGCACGCCGACCGAGGCGGCGGAGGCCACGATCGACGCGGTGCCGCTGTCGCCGCCCACGGTGAACGGGACCGCGGCGCTCTCCTTGCTCAGCACCGGGCTGCCGTTGTCGTAGGCCTTGGCGGTGGCGGTGTGGGAGCCGGCGGCCAGTCCGGTGGCGGAGTGGGTGTAGGGGGCGCTGGTGTCGGTGCCCACCAGGTTGCCGTCGACGTAGAACTCGACCTTGCTGACCGCGCCGTCGTCGGAGGCCGTGGCGGCCAGCGGCACCGCCGCGCCCGCGGCGTGCGTGGAGCCGCTCGCCGGGCTGGTCAGGCTGACGGTCGGAGCCTGGTTCCCGGGCGTGCCGCCGTTGCACGCGACGCCGTTGACCGTGAAGTCGGTCGGCTTGGGGTTGGAGCCGCTCCACGAGCCGTTGAACCCGACGCTGGTGGAGGCGCCCGTGGCGAGCTTGCCGTTCCAGTCGAGGTTCTTCGCGGTGACCTTGGTGCCGTCCTGCGCCCAGGTGGCCGACCAGCCCTGCTGGAGCTTCTGGCCGCCGGTGAAGGTGAAGCCGAGGGTCCAGCCGTCCAGCGCGTCGCCGAGGTTCTTGATGGTGACGTTGGCGGTGAAGCCGCCCTGCCAGTCGTTGGTCGCGTAGGCGACGTCGCAGGCGACCGCCGCGTGGGCCGTCGCGGCCTGGCCGGTGGCCAGACCGGCGGCGGCCACCAGGAGGGCCGCCGTGGTCGCGGCCCGGTTCCGCCAGGCACGGCGGCGCGGGTGATCTGTCATGTCATCTCCAGACAAGGGGTGGGAGCGCTCCCATAGTCCGGATGTTTCCGGGATGTGTACAGCATGTTGCGCGGCCCGGACGGCCCGGTGACGACGGCTCCCTCCGTGACCTGAGCGAATGCCGTTCCGGTTCGATGAAAGTTTCAGCCGCCGGTCATCGGCGGCTGAAGTCCGGCAGCCGGTACCAGCCGGCGAAGCGCGCCCGGACGGTCAGGCTCCGCGCCCCCGCCGGGCTCCCGGGGACGGCGGGTTCCTCCCGTCCCACGAGCTTGATCGCCGGGTACGGCCGGCCGCCCCGCGCGCCCCTCCGGCGGGCGTCGCCCCCGGAGCCCCCGGAGCCCCCGGGGTCCCCGGGGTCCCCGGGGTCCCCGTACGCGCCGCCCCGGTGGAGGCCGCTGCCCCGGCCCGCGAGCCGACCGGCTCCGCCGGGTCCCGCGGGGAACCCCCCGGCCGGTCCCGCGGTGAGCTCCGCGGCAGGTCCCGCCGCGGACCCCGGGGCCGGCAGGGCACGCCCGCCCGTCCACCGGACCGAGGTCACCCCGAAGACCACCACGGTCCCGTCCTGGCGTGCCACGGCCACCGTGTCGTTGCGCCGGAGGGCGGGCAGCCGGGCGAAGACCCCGGGCCCGCGCGGACCCGGTCCGAGCGACCCGGAGATGACCGCCTGCCCCGGCTCGCCCGGGGCCGGGCTGCGCGGGTCCCAGCCGACGGGACCGGCCGCCCCCGCCGGCACCGGCGCACCGGCGGGACCCGGCGGCAGCAGGTCGCCGCGGATCACCGGGACGTCCACCCCGGCGCGCGGCACCACGACCGCCACCGGCTCCGCGCGGCGGGGCCTGCCGCGCAGCGGCTCGGGCCAGCCGTTCCCGCGCCGCCCCGCGGGGCGGGCCCCCGGGCCGCCGCCCTGCGGCCCCCGCTCCGGCGCCACCGCCGGGAAGTCCCGGGCGAGGTACCGGCCCGCCTCCGCCCGGTGTCCCCGCTCGTGGCAGCCCGTGGCCAGCAGTACGGCCCCGAGCGCCACCGCCCAGGCCGGCCCCCGGCGCCCCAGAGCACTCCTCGGCCGCGCCACGTCGTCCCGTCCCCGCTTCCCCGTCCCCGCGAGACATGATCTTGCTGACCCCCGCTACATACCCGGGGCCGCGGAGCGGGCCCGTCAAGGGCGGGTCAAAATCCCCACCGGTCCCCGGCGGGCGCCCACCGCAGGCGGGGGCCCCGCCTGCGGGCGGTCAGAGGTGCGCGGCGGCCATGGCGGCGCCGACGATCCCGGCCTCGTTGCGCAGCGCGGCCGGGACGACCCGGGAACGCACGCTGATCTTCGGCAGGAACTTGTCGGCCTTCTTGCTGACCCCGCCGCCGATGACGATCAGGGAGGGGGAGAACAGCATCTCGACGTGGCGGAGGTACTCCTCGACCCGCTCGGCCCACTCGTCCCAGCTCAGGTCGTGGCGCTCGCGGGCGCCGTCGGAGGCGCGCCGCTCGGCGTCCTTGCCGCGGATCTCCAGGTGACCGAGCTCGGTGTTGGGCACCAGGCGGCCGTCGACGAACAGGGCGCTGCCGATCCCGGTGCCGAAGGTCAGCATCAGCACGACCCCCGGCTCGCCCCTGGCGGCCCCGACCTCGACCTCGGCGAGCCCCGCCGCGTCGGCGTCGTTGAGCACCACCACCGGCCGCCCGGTCGCCGCGGAGAACAGCCCGCGCGCGTCCGCCCCGACCCACCGGGCGTCCACGTTCGCGGCCGTCAGGGTGGTCCCGTCCAGCACCACCCCGGGGAAGGTGATCCCGATCGGCCCGGTCCAGTCGAAGTGCCGGGCGATCCGCCCGACCACCTCGGCGACCGCCTCGGGCCCGGACGGGTCGGGGGTGGGGATGCGCAGCCGCTCCTCGGTCAGCTCGCCCTTCTCCACGTCCACCGGGGCGCCCTTGATCCCCGACCCCCCGATGTCGATTCCCAACGCTCGCATGGCATCCTCCTCGGTGCGCCCCCTACCCGTGAGGGCGGGCGGCAAAATCGTGTCACGGGCCCGTGCCGCCGCCCCGACGCCCGGCGCACGGGCGGGTCCGGCGCGGCCGGACTGCGGGGGTCCGGCGCGGCCGGGACCACGGCGGGATCCGGGGCGGCGGGGTCCGCGCGGCCGGGCGGCCCGGCCCTCAGGCGAGCTGGGCGCCCTGCAGCCCGGCGTACAGGCCGCGCAGCCGCATCAGCTCCTCGTGCGAGCCGACCTCCTCGATGCGCCCGTCGCGCATGACCACGATGCGGTCGGCGCCGCGGACGGTCGAGAGCCGGTGGGCGACGACGAAGACCGTGCGGCCGGCGACCAGCCGGGCCAGCGCCTGCTGCACCAGCGCCTCGGAGCGGGTGTCCAGGGCGGAGGTCGCCTCGTCCAGGATCAGCACCCGCGGGTCCCGGATGAGCGCGCGGGCGATGGCCAGGCGCTGCTTCTGCCCGCCCGACAGCCGGGCGCCCCGCTCCCCCACCACGGTGTCGAGCCCGTCGGGCAGCCGGTCGATGAACTCCAATGCGTTGGCGTCCCGCAGCGCCTGCCGTACCCGCTCCTCGGAGACGCCGGACAGGCCGTAGGTGACGTTCTCCCGGATGCTGCCCTCGAACAGGATGCACTCCTGCGGCACGACCGACAGGAACCTGCGGTAGCTGCGCAGGTCGATCTCCTCCATGTCGCGGCCGTCGAGCAGGATCCGCCCGGAGGTGGGCCGCAGGAAGCCGATGACGAGGCTGAGCACGGTGGACTTGCCCGCCCCGGACGGCCCGACCAGGGCGATCGTCTCGCCGGGCGCCACCTTCAGCGTGAAGCCGGTGACGGCGGGGGCCTGCTCGCCCTCCCCGTAGGAGAAGGCGACGTCGCGGAACTCCACCTCGCCTCGGACGGAGTCCACCGTGGCCTTGCCCGCGTTCTGCTCCAGGTCGGGGGCCTGGAGCACCTCGCCGACCGAGCGCACGGACGCCAGGCCCTTGCTGATCACCGGGGTCAGGCTGAGCAGCGACGTGACCGCCGAGGTGAGCGTGGCGAAGAAGGTGCTCAGCATGAACACGTCCCCCGCCGTGATCGGGATGACCTCGTAGTAGGCGACGAGCGCGGCCCCGGCCAGCACGGCCGCGCCGAGCGCGTTGAGCAGGATCCAGGCCAGCGCGCCGAAGCTGCCGTTGAGCAGGTCGAGCCGGAGCCCCTTGCGCAGCACCCGGGTCAGCGTGCCGTCCACCCGGTGCAGCGCGTCCTGCTCCAGGCCGTGCGCGCGGGTGATCGGGATCAGCGTGGTCATCTCGCTGACCCGCGCGGACAGCCGCTCGACCTCGCGGCGGAAGCTCTCGTTGTCCTCCCGCAGCCGGGCGCGGAGCTTCATGACCAGGAACGCGGCGGCGGGCACGACCAGCAGGAAGACGGGCAGGGCCGCGGGCACCTGGAAGGCGATCACCACCAGGCCCCCGGCCAGCGTGGTCAGCGCCGACAGCCCCATGTCGCCGGTCTGCTGGGTGGTCTGCTCGATGTTCTCCACGTCGCGGATGACCTTGGTCTGCAGCACGGCGGCGCTGACCCGCGAGTGGTAGCCGATGGACAGGTGCTGCATGCGGCGGCAGAGCGCCGAGCGCAGGTCCGTGCCCACCCGCCGGATCGCCCCGTGCAGGCAGCGGACGTACAGCAGGTGGAGGGGATAGTTGAGCAGCAGCAGGGCCAGCAGCACCGCCGCGTTGACCCACAGCTGCGCGATCGGCCGGTGGTCGACCACCACGTTCACGATGTTGGCGGTGATCAGCGGCAGGATCCAGACGGGACTGTGCTTGACCAGGAAGGCGAGGACCGCCACGAGCAGCCGGAGGCGGTCCTGCCTGAAGAGGTAGACGAGTGTGCGGACGGGGTGCTCGCCCCGGTAGCGATGATCGAGAGCGCCGACCACGAATCCCCCAAACAAGGATAGATCTTGACGCTATCCTTCCTTATGGGGATTTACCGTACATTCCGCCCCCGCTCCGGCCGCGCCCCGGCCTCGCCTCCGGCCGTGCCCCGGCCCTCCCGGAGTCCCTTACGGGAGCCGCCCCGGTGAGCGCTCAGACGGTGTACGGCCGGGCGGCCCGCGCCTCGCGCAGGGCGGTCCCCCACCAGATGAGCTGGTCCAGCAGCACCTTGGCCGCGCCGTTGACGCCCGCCGCGTCGAGCGGCTCGCCCCGCTCGTCGAAGCGGGTCTCCACCCGGTGGAAGCTCACCGTGTCCCGGAGGGTCACCACGTGCAGCTCGGCGAAGACGAGCCGGAGCTGCTCGACGGCCCGCAGGCCGCCGGACTGCCCGCCGTACGAGACGAACCCTGCCGGTTTGGCGGCCCACTCCCGGCGGACCGCGTCGACGGCCAGCTTGAGAGCGGCCGGGTAGGCGTGGTTGTACTCCGGAGTGATCACCACGAAGCCGTCGGCGGCGCCGATCCGCCCGGCGAGGGCACGGGTGGCCGCGTCGGTCCCCGTCTCCGGAGAGGCCGGGTGGAGCGGCGGGAGCGGGATGCGGTTGAGGTCGACGACGTCCAGCCGGAGGTCCGTGCGCCGCCCGGCCTGCCCGAGGAACCACCGGGTCACGTTCGCGCCGGAGCGGCCCTCCGGACTGGTGGCGGTGATCACTGCGATGTCGAGCATGGAGGTCTCCCGGCTGTACGGCGTTGCGTCCGCCAGAATGCGACCTCAAGTGCGCTCGAGGTCAACTCGGGGGCACCGTCCGCCGCCGGACGGCCCCGCCCTGCGCCGGTGACCGGACGGGCTCACCCGGTCTCGGTGACCTTCCCGGCCTCGGCGTGCAGGTGCCGGGTGGTCCGCACGGCCTGCAGCATGCGGCGGTCGTGGGTGACCAGCAGGAGCGTGCCGGGGTAGGCGGCGAGCGCCGACTCCAGCTGCTCGATGGCGGGCAGGTCCAGGTGGTTGGTCGGCTCGTCGAGGACGAGCAGGTTCACCCCCCGCGCCTGGAGCAGGGCGAGCGCGGCCCGGGTGCGCTCGCCCGGCGAGAGGGTGGCGGCGGGGCGGAGCACGTGCGCCGCGCGCAGGCCGAACTTGGCCAGCAGCGTGCGCGCGTCGGCCGGGGGCATGTCCCCCGCGGCCGTCCGGAAGGCGTCCAGCAGGGGATCGCCCGAGTCGAACAGGCCGCGCGCCTGGTCCACCTCGCCGACGACCACGCCGGGCCCGAGGGAGGAGTGGCCCTCCGCGAGCGGGATCCGGCCGAGCAGCGCGCCCAGCAGCGTCGTCTTGCCCGAGCCGTTGGCCCCGGTGATCGCCACCCGCTCGGCCCAGCCGATCTGGAGGTCCACCGGGCCGAGCGTGAACGCGCCGCGCCGGACGACGGCCTCGCGCAGCGTCGCGACGACCGCCCCCGCCCGGGGCGCCGCGGCGATCTCCATGCGCAGCTCCCACTCCTTGCGGGGCTCCTCGACCACTTCCAGCCGCTCGATCAGCCGCTCGGTCTGGCGGGCCTTGGCGGCCTGCTTCTCGGTCGTCTCGACGCGCGCGTTGCGGCCGATCTTGTCGTTGTCGCTCATCTTGCGCCGGGCGTTCCTGACCCCCTTCTCCATCCAGTTGCGCTGGGTCAGGGCGCGGGCCTTGAGCTCGGCGACGGTCTCGGCGTACTCCTCGTACTGCTCGCGGGCGTGCCGGCGGGCGGTCTCGCGCTCGGCGAGATAGGCCTCGTAGCCGCCGCCGTAGGCGCGCACCCGCCGCTGGGCGAGGTCGAGTTCGACGATGCGGTTCGCGGTCCGGGCCAGGAACTCGCGGTCGTGGCTGACCAGCACCGTCCCCGCCCGCAGGCCGGTGACGAAGCGCTCGAGCCGCTCCAGGCCGTCGAGGTCGAGGTCGTTGGTGGGCTCGTCGAGCAGGAACACGTCGTAGCGGCTGAGCAGCAGGGAGGCCATGCCCGCTCGGGCGGCCTGGCCACCGGACAGGGCCGTCATCGGCCGGTCGAGCTCCACCGCCAGGCCGAGCTCGGCGACGACCGCCTCGGCCCGCTCCTCCAGGTCGGCGCCGCCCAGGGCCAGCCAGCGCTCCAGGGCCGCCGCGTAGGCGTCGTCGGCCCCGGGGCGGCTCTCGACCAGCCCCTCGGTGGCGGCGTCCAGGGCTCGCTGCGCCTCGGCCACCCCGGTGCGCCGGGCCAGGAACGCCGCGACCGTCTCGCCGGGGCGGCGCTCGCGCTCCTGCGGCAGGTAGCCGACCGCGGCGGTGGGCGGGCTGAGCCGTACGGCGCCGTTCTCCGGCGGGAGCAGGCCGGCCAGGATGCGCAGCAGGGTGGACTTGCCGGCCCCGTTCGCCCCGACCAGGCCGATGACGTCGCCGGGGGCGATGACGAGGTCCAGTCCGGAGAACAGGGAACGGTCGCCGTGCCCGGCGGCGAGGTCCTTGACGACGACGGTGGCGCTCATGGGAGGAACGCTATCCGCCCCCGGCATGGAGACCGAACGGTTTTCCGGGCCTCGCGCGATCCGTATTCCCGACAAATCAGACAGTCTCCAGAATTTTTCGGTCCTGCGGTCCGCCCGGTAAAGAGCCGGTCAACCTGCGGCCGCGTCACCGAAACGTGATCAAACGGATACTTGACCCCTGGTTTATACATCCTTTGCTGAACCTTCTCCGGCGCGACCGCGTGTTAACCGGATGGAGGCGATCACCCGAGCGTCGCCTCCGAAGCAACGGGGAAAGGAACAGCCTTGTTCAAGAAGATCGCCGCAGGCGCCCTGGCCACGGCCGCGGGAGCGTCCCTGCTCATGACGGCGGGAGCCGGTACGGCCTCCGCTGCCCGGGCCGACCTCAGCGTGAACATCTCCGAGGTCAGCCCGAACCCCGTCGTCGTCCGGGGCGACCGGGACGCGCGGGTGACGATCGAGATCCGCACCACCGAGGCGGAGCGCGTCGAGCTCCGGCTCCGGCCGGACACCGACGCCCCCCACACCCTCAAGGCGAAGGAGCCCGAGCTCGTCCGCGAGGGTGAGCTGTGGCGCTTCGTCACCAGCTTCGACAAGTCCGACTACCGGGGCCGGTGGATCGCCATCGCCGACGCCTACGGCAAGGACGGCAAGAAGCTGACCGACACCGCCGGTTTCACCGTCAAGCACGTGCGGCCGCACGTCAGGCGGGCCGACACCCGCCTGACCGGCTTCAACGCCTCCCCGGAGCCGGTCCGCAAGGGTCGCACGATCTACTTCTCCGGCCGCCTGCAGGCCCGTGACGGCTGGGACTGGCGCGGCGTGCGCAACGAGGAGGTCGAGATCTACTTCCGGCCCAGCGGCTCCCACGGCTGGAAGTACGTGACCTCCGCCGACACCCGCTGGGACGGTCGCTTCAGCGCCCGGACCCGTGCGTCCCGCACCGGCGAGTTCCGCGCCGTCTTCGACGGCGACCGCAGACTCGACGACAGCTCCAGCCGTCCCGACCGCGTCAAGGTCACCGGCTGGTACCGCTTCCGGTGACCGGAGCGGCGGCCGGCCCCCCGGTGACCGGCCGCCGCCCCGGGTGACCGCCGTTCCCGGCGGACGTCCGCTCCGGCGCCGGTCGCGCCTCCACGGGGCCGGCGCCGCCTGCTTTTCCTCTCCCGCGGGCAGTGCGGCGGCACGTGACACGCGTGAGGGAGGTGAGACGACGATGCCCGGCGACTTCTACGACTACTTCTCCGCGCTCGACGAGGAGGAGCGGGAGACCGTGCTGCGGGTGCGGGAGTTCATGGCCGACCGGGTCGCTCCGGTGGCCGACGGGGCGTGGACCAGCGCCCGCTGGTCGCGGACGGGGACGGGGACGGGACGGCCCGGGCCGCCGGGTACGGCCCGCGCCGCCCGATCAGGACGGCCGCCGGGCCGGGACGGTCACGGGGTCAGGACGACGGGCCCATGTCCGGCTCGGGCGCCCGGGTCCCCTCCTCCCCCTCCTCCTCCGGAGGCGAGGGCACGACCGGGTCCGCCGGGATCGGCCGGTCGGGGAAGGTGGTGTCGGCGCCGGAGCGCTCCGCCACCGTCCGGGTCTCGCCCACCGCCGCGTCCGGCGCGGTGGGCGGCGCGTCGCTCTCCGGTGACCGTCCGCCGCCCGCCTCCCCCTGCGGCTTCGGGGGCTCGGGTGAAGGTGTCTCGACAGGATCGTGTTGCTCGGTCATACCGTCCCCCTCCCCCGGAGGAGGGGCATCATGCCCGCCGGCCGCCGGGACGGGGATCCCGGCGGGCACGGGGCACGGGCCTCGGCGGGCCTCAGCCGGGCAGGGCCTCGTGGCCGGGCCGGCCGCGGCTGCGGCGGCGCTCCTTCATCTCCGCCTCGTAGAGGTGGCGGCGGCCTCCCGCCAGCTCGTTCCTGATCCGCTCCTCCAGGTCGAGGAAGCAGCGGCGGTAGCCGTCGTCGTAGTCCTCGACGATCTGGAAGGTCCACCGGCCCTCGATCACGTTGCGCCCGATCAGCTCGGTGGAGACGGCGTCGGCCTGCTCGTGGTGCCCGGCCGCGCGCAGCAGCTCCACCGCCTCGTCGAGCATCAGGTCGGAGCGGCCGGTCAACTGGTGGAAGGCGTACAGGTGCCCGCGCGCCCGCTCGGCCGTCTCCAGCGCCTCGGACAGCTTTCCCAGGGCCTCGACGGTGGCGTCGTCGACGCCTGCGGGTCTGCGGTGCGCCTCGTCGGGGCGGTCGTCGCTCTCGCTCATGCAGGCGCCGTTACCCGGGGCGGCCGCCGGTATTCCGGCCCGCCCCGCCGGATCGGACGGGCGGGGACCAGGGTGCGCCCCGCCGGATCGGACGGGCGGGATCCGGGGATCCGCGGCGGCCCGGATCCGGAAGGGCCGGAGCGGCGCGGGACGGTTCCGCCCCCGCCCGGAGGCCGGGTGGGTCCGGGCAGGGGCGGACGGGGACGGCGCGCCGTACGGGCAGGTCAGCGCGTGGTGGCCTCGATGAGCTTGCGGCGCTGCTGGGCGCCGAGCCCGCCCAGGCGGCGGGCCTCGTCCACGTCGGCCTGCGCCATCAGCTGGGCCGCCTTCACGCTGCCCACACCGGGCAGGGCGCGCAGCGCCTGGGAGACCTTGATGCGCTTGGCGATCTCATCGTCCCGCTCGAGCAGTTCCTTGAAGGTGACCGCCCCGGACCTGACGTCGGCCAGCAGCTTGGCGCGGGCGGCCCGCGTCTCGGCGGCCTTGGCGAGGGCGGCCTTGCGCTGCTCGGGGGTGAGGGTGGGGAGAGCCACGTTTTTCTCCTTCATCGATGGGGTTTGAGAATCCTGCTACCCACGACGATCAGGGTATTCATTCTTTTTGCGACAAGAAGCCCGGCGTCCGGCCCGTCCGCCCGCCGGGTGTACGGCGGGACGCCTCGGGTAGTGGATATTCCACTACAGAACGCATCGAGGTGGTAACGCATGGCACTGGTCACCCGTGACGACGTCCGCAGGCTGCTGGAGTCCCCCGACCCCGGCGCGACGCTGGTCCTGGTGGAGGGCAGGTGCGCCGTGCTGCCCGAGGGGCGGGCCGAGGGGCTCGTGCTCGTCAGCCGCCGCGACCTCGACCCCGGACTCGCCGACGGCGGCCAGGACGACCGGCGGCTCGACCAGCTGGCCGACCGGCTCGACGGCATGGCCCGCGACCTCGGCGCCTGAGCGTCCGGCGGCCGGGCGGAGTTCGCAAGCAGGGATCGGGGGGAGCCGCTGTGCAGGAGTTCGACGCCTCCGCCTACGGGCGCAGGAGCGCCGACGTCTACGACTCCGTCGTCGACGACATCATCGGCGAGTCGTCCACGGCGCTCGCGGTGGACCGCCTGCACGAGCTCGCCGAGGGCGGCCGCGTCCTGGAGTTCGGCATCGGCACCGGCCGCCTGGCCCTGCCCCTGGCCGCCCGGGGGCTGGCCGTCGCGGGCATCGACGCCTCCGCGGAGATGCTCGGCGTCCTGCGCGGCAAACCCGGCGGCGACCGCATCCCGGTGGCCGTGGGCGACTTCTCCACCACGCGGGTGGACGGGGAGTTCAGCCTGGTCGTGCTCGCCTACAACACGGTCTTCGCGCTGCCCTCGCAGGAGGCGCAGGTCGCCTGCTTCCGCAACGCCGCCGCCCACCTGCGGCCCGGCGGCCGGTTCGTGGTCGAGGCGTGGGTGCCCGACCCCGGGGCGTTCCGCGGCCGCTCGTCGCTCCGGCTGCTCTCGCTCTCGGAGGACCGGGTCGTCATCGAGGCGGCGCGGCTGCTGCCCGCCGAGCAGCTGATGCACACCACCAAGCTCGTCCTGACCTCCGGAGAGGTGCGGCTGCTGCCCGCCAACCACCGCTACGCCTGGCCCGCCGAGCTGGACCTGATGGCCCGCATGGCCGGGATGGAGCGCGAGCACCGCTGGTCCGACTGGACCGGCGCCGCCTTCACCGACGACAGCCCGGCCCACGTGTCGGTCTACCACCTGTGATCCGTTCGTTCCCCTCACCGTTCTTCACTGGAGTCCGTGATGCAGCTGCCCCTGCCCCGAGGTCCGATCACCGCCCGGCTCTTCGACGCGCTGACACGCCCGCCGCACGCGTTCGAACCCGCGGTCCCGGACTCCCCGCGCCCGGCGCTGGACGACGACGACCTCCAGCTCGCGCTCTTCGCCTGCTACGAGCTGCACTACCGGGGCTTCGACGAGGTGGACGACCGCTGGGAGTGGGACCCCTCGCTGCTGCGGCTCCGCCAGGCGCTGGAGCTGCGTTTCGAGCGGGGTCTCGCGGAGGCGGTGCCGCGCCCGCCCGCCGTACCGCCCGCGCAGCTGCGCCGGGCCCTGACCGAGCTGGTGGCCGCCGCGGACCGCGACGGGCCGCAGCTGTCGGCGTTCCTGCAGCACCGGGCCGGCCTGGAGCAGTTCAGGGAGTTCGTCGTGCACCGCTCGGTCTACCACCTCAAGGAGGCCGACCCGCACACGTGGGCGATCCCCCGGCTGCACGGCCGCGCCAAGGCCGCCCTGGTGGAGATCCAGTCGGACGAGTACGGCTGCGGCCGGCTGGAGCGCATGCACGCCGAGCTGTTCCGGGCCACCATGCGCGGGCTGGACCTGGACGACTCCTACGGCGCCTACCTCGACCGGATCCCGGCCGTCACGCTGGCGATCGGCAACGCCATGTCGCTGTTCGGCCTGCACCGGCGGCACCGGGGGGCGCTGCTGGGACACCTGGCGGCCTTCGAGATGACCTCCTCGCTGCCCAACCTCCGCTACAGCCGCGGCCTGCGCCGGCTGGGCGGCGACGGCACGGCCCGCCGCTTCTACGACGAGCACGTGCAGGCCGACGCCGTGCACGAGCAGATCGCCCTGAACGACATGTGCGGCTCCTTCGCCGCCGACCATCCCGCGCTGACCGGCGACGTCCTGTACGGCGCCGCCTGCGCGCTGGCCCTCGACCGCCGCTTCGCCGAGCACGTCCTGGCGCGCTGGCAGGAGGGGGACACGTCGCTGCGCGAGGCCGGGCTGGCGGTGGGCCTGCCGTGACCGCCCCCCTCTCCCCCGCCTCCGGACCCGGGCACCACCCCGCCTCCGGCCCTGGTCCCGTCCCCGGCACCGGACCCGTCCCCGGCACCGGACCCGTTCGCGGCACCGGACCGGCCGGCCGGCCCGCGCCCGCCACCGGTCCCGGTCCCGCCCCCACTCCCGCCCCCACTCCCGCCCCCGGTCTCGACTACGTGCTCCCGCTGCGCTGGGCGGAGGACTCCGGCCTGGACGAACTGACCGGCTACCTGCGCCGACTGCGCCGGCACACGCGCGTCATCGTCGTCGACGGCTCACCGGAGGAGCTGTTCGAGCGGCACGCCCGCCGCTGGCGCGGGCTCGTCACGCACCTGCGGCCCGACCCCGACCTGGACTTCGCCAACGGCAAGGTCTCCGGGGTCGTCACCGGGATGCGCCGGGCCACCGCCGAGCACGTGGTCATCGCCGACGACGACGTGCGCTACGACGCGGCGGCCCTGGCCCGCCTGCGCGCCCTGCTGGACGAGGCCGACCTGGTCCGCCCGCAGAACCACTTCGACCCGCTGCCCTGGCACGCCCGCTGGGACACCGCCCGCACGCTGCTCAACCGGGGCCTGTCGGCGGACTACCCCGGGACGTTCGGGGTGCGCCGCTCCACCTTCGAGCGGATGGGCGGCTACGACGGGAACGTGCTCTTCGAGAACCTGGAGCTCGTCCGCACGGTCCGCGCCTGGGGCGGGCGCGAGCTGCGCCCGCTCGACCTGTACGTCCGCCGCCTGCCGCCGGACGCGGCGCGCTTCTGGTCGCAGCGCGTGCGGCAGGCCTACGACGACCTGGCGCAGCCCGCCCGGATGGCCTTCTTCCTGTCCGTCCTGCCCGCCCTGGCCGCCGCGCTGCTGCGCCGCCGCCACCGCGCGGTCCTGGCGGGGGCGGGGCTGGCGGTGGGCCTGGCCGAGATCGGCAGGCGGCGGGCCGGCGGGCGGCGGGTCTTCCCCTTCGGCGCCTCGCTGTTCGCGCCGGTGTGGATCCTGGAGCGGGCGGTCTGCAGCTGGCTGGCGCTGGCCGCCCGGCTCACCCGCGGCGGCGTCCCCTACGCCGGGCGCCGGCTGCGGACGGCTGCGCACCCGGTCCGGTGGATCGCCGAGCACCGCCTCGGCGGCGGCGCCCGGGGCCGTCAGTCCGGCCGGTCGGGCTCGCCCCCGGCCCGGAACCCGGCCGCCTTGTGGGAGCCGTCGCAGAACGGCTTGACCGCCGAGAGCCCGCAGCGGCACAGCGCCACCGTCGCCCTGCCGGGGTCCACCGGCCGGCCGTCCTGAGTCAGCAGCGTGAACGGGCCCCGCAGCAGCAGCGGCCCGTCCTCGCACGTGGTCACCGTGACCGTATAGTCCGTTTCATCACGCATGCCGGGCACAGTGCCCGGCATGCGCGGACTTACTCCTCGCCGCTCCCGTCCGGCCCGTCACCTCCGTCCGGTGCCGTCCCGGTCCGGCGCCGCTCCCCGTCCGGCCCGTCACCCCTCCGGGTCCGGCGACCGGGCGTCGCCCGGCATCCCCGACCGGGCGGACGCCTTGCGGTCGTCCGGGATCTGCGCGGGCGGGCCACCGGGATCGGTGGCCGTCGGGGCGCCCGGGCCCGCGGCGTCCTCGCGGTCCTCCGGCACCCGGCCGGTCCGCTCGTACCGCTCGGTCGGGTCGGAGGTGTCCCTCCGCTCCGGCACGTTCGTGAAGTCCGGCGTGTTGTTCTCCGGATCCGTCTCGGTCATGTCGGTCGTCCTCTCTCTCGGGTCGCCTCGCGCCTCTCCCCCCGGATCCCCGCCGCGTCCCGCCCGCCGGCGCCCTCCGGCTCCCGCCGTACCGGGAGGGGGAGGGTCTCGCCGCGGGCGACGTAGCGCACGCGGTCGGCCAGGCCCGCGCGCTCGATGTGGCGCTTGAAGTCGTCGAGCGGGGAGGTGAAGGCCTCGTAGTCGTCGTAGTGCACGGGCATGGCGGCACGCGGGTCGATCAGGTCGACCCAGTCGGCCCCCTGCCTGCCGTCCATGGTCACCATCAGCAGGCCGAGGATCCTCGTCCCGCCCAGGTGCACGACGGCCAGGTCGATGTCGGGGTAGCGGCGCGGGATCTCCGCCAGCTCCGGGACCATCAGGGTGTCGCCGCTGATGTGCACGCGCAGGTCCACCTCGCCCGGCCGGTCGCGGTGCCCGAACTCCAGCATGCTGCCCATGACGGGAGGGAGCAGCGCACGCGCCGGGCCCGGCGCGTGCCGGCCCGGCAGCGCGGTGATCCGCAGCGTGTGCTCCCCGTTGCGCAGCTCGTGGTGGTCCCAGGTGTCCAGGCCCACGGCCCGGCCGAACCCCTGCGGGCCGAGGCGGCGGGCGGCCTGGCGGGTGGTGACGATCGGCACGTCCCGGTCCAGGCCGCGCCGGGCCACCCGGTCCCAGTGGTCGCCGTGCATGTGGGAGAGCACCACGGCGTCCAGCGCCGGGAGCTCGCCGACGTCGATCGCCGGGTCGGTGCGCCGCCGGGAGGACAGCCCGTAGCCCAGGTAGGCCCGCTGCCCCCGGTGGAGGAAGTTCGGATCGGTCAGCAGGGTGAACCCGCCGTAGCGGATCAGGGTGGTGGCGTTGCCCACGAAGAACACGCCCGCGTCCGTCGGCTCGCTCATCTCGGCCCCCTCCGATTCTCCGCCGGGCCCCTCTACCTACCCGGGCGGGTCCGGCCCTCACCTGCCGTGCGGGCCGGAGGAAGGGATCGGCGGCCGGGCGAGCCGGAGCGGGACCGGCCGCCCCCGCGGAGACCGGAGGAGGGTCAGCGACCGGAGGACGGGCCGCCCGCCGCCAGCGCGGGCTCCGGCACCTCGACGGCGGGGAAGGTCCCGGTGTCGACGCCGCCGTGCTCGCTCTGCGCGGCCTCGATCAGGGCGTGCGCGCGGGGCTCCAGCTTCCACAGCGCGCGGCACTCGCGGGCGGTGGCCAGCGGCATGCCGGTCTCGTGGGCGATGTCCGCCGCCCGGGGGACGAACCTGCGCTCGATCTGCCTGTCCCAGTACTCCCGCGCCGCGCGCATCAGGGCCGCCCGCTGCGCCGGGTCGGCCGGCATCGGGGCGGCGCCCACCACCTCGGCGTCCTCGTCGTCGTCATCGTCGGCCGGCGCGGAGGGCCGGGCCCCGGCGGGCAGCGCCGGGGAGACCCGCGTCGCCCCGGGCTCCGGCTCGGGGGCCCACGGCACCGGCGGGGACAGGTCGATCAGCGCCGAGGTGTTGTAGAGGGCGCCGATCTGCGACAGCAGCGCCTCCTGCCGCGCCGGGTCGACCGCCAGCCCGGCGTGCTCCACCGCGCGGTCCATCTCCTTGTCCAGCTTGGCGAGCGCGGCGCGCATCTTCCGGTCGGAGGCCCCGGCCTCGCGCAGCGCGCGGGCCTTCTTCGCGGCGAGCGCGACACGGGTGAGCCTGCGGTGGGCGTCCACCTCGCTGGCCGTACGGTCGCTGACCTCCGCCAGGCCGACGCGGACCAGCATGCGCTCAGGGGTGAGCCGCCAGTGGATGCGGGCCCGGCCGGTGATGCGGTGCCGCTCGATCGCCATGCCCCGCTCCCACAGCCAGGCCGCCACCAGCGGCGCCGAGAGGCGGAAGACGGCCTCGGCGGGACTGCGGGCGTCCATGCTGGACAGCACCGCGGTCAGGCAGGTGAGCGCCCACACGGCGACGCCGTCGATGCCCGCCGAGAAGTTCTCCCGCATGTTCCGGCGGGCCCGCACCGCGCTGGTGATGACGGCGACCTCGATGAACGCGAACAGCAGCAGCCGCAGCGGGCCGTCGAAGCCCAGCACGTCGCTGGAGAAGCGCCACATGCCCTGCGCGGACACCCCGGTCGCGATGCTCGCGGCGACGATGGTGAGCACGTCCTCCACCGGGCGGGGGGCGACGTAGCGCTGGAAGAGGCGGACCACCACGCGGGAGACCGCGCGGACGGCGACGGACCCCAGGGCGAGGGCCACCAGGGCGGCGAGGCAGATGACGGCCGTGCCGAGCGGCCGTTCGGTGATGAAAGCGGTTATTTGATCAATGAGGGGCATCGGCCACGATCCGTGAGTATCGCTTTCCTACGGGTATCGAGCCGATCATTCCAGAACGCGTGCGATTTTTTCGCCAAACGCGTGCGCGCTCCGTGACGGAAGTGAGAGGAGGTGCGCCCCCGAGGGAACGCGCGCTCCGGCCCCGGTGGGCCGGTCCCGCCGGTCAGAACGGCCAGTCGGCGTCCCGCCCGGCCTCCAGCGGCGGGACGAGCCGGAACGCCGCGCCGGAGAAGCCGCCGAACTCGTGGCGGTTCCCCGAGCCGGTCGGCATCGCCGCGTGCCTGTACCCCTGCAGGTTGAAGCCGTACATCGGCGGCGTGCGCGGGCGCCGCCCCGCTCACGCCGCCGCGGTGGCCGCCCATCGTCCGCATGTCCGACAGGATGACCACCCGGTCGTGGCCCGCGTAGGTCCCGCGGACCACCTCGGCGATCCGCGTGCCGTGGCCGACCTCGCCGGCCCGCTCGTAGAAGGTGTCCTCTCCGGCCAGGTTCGAGAGCGCGAGCAGGAACAGCTCTCGCCCTTGGCGTCGCACGCGTAGCCGGGGGCGCCCTCGTGGGTGCGGCCGGACGGAGTCGGGCCGGTCACCACCTCATTGAGATCGGAGGTAGCCCTCACCTGCGCACCGGGCGCGCCCTCGCGGACGTGTGCCCCTCCCGGGATCGGGGTGGCGGCGGTGTGCCCGCCTGAGCCGGGCCGCGGCCCCTGGGGCCGCAAGGAGTCGAACCTTGGAGTAGCCGCCGTCGTCGCACCGGGAGGTGCGTATGGAATTGCCAGGCCCTCCCGAGGCCGGAATCGGCGGCGGCACACGACGTGCTGCCTTCACACCACGCGCCGCTCGCTTTTTCACCGCCGGCGCGCCGGGGCTCGAACCCGGACCTTTCGATCCCGACAGGCCAGCACGCCGCACCGGGCCACGGAGACGGGAGGCCCGGTGCGGGGACCGGTCCTCGGGACGGCGGTCAGCGCGCCAGGTCCGCGCCGGCCCTCCCGCCGGTCCCCAGGTGCTCGGCGAACAGGTTCTCCCAGAGCGGCATCACCGCGTCCGGCGCGTAGTCCCGTACGGTCTCCCGCGCCGCGGCCCCCATGCGGCGGCGCAGCTCCCCGTCCCTGATGAGGCGGCCGATGCCCGCGGCGAGCGCCTCCACGTCCCCCGCGGGGACGAGCAGCCCGTCGACCCCGTCGGTCAGCACGTCGGCGGGGCCGGTCGGGCAGTCGAAGGCCACGACCGGCAGCCCGTGCGCCATGGCCTCGATCATCACCATGGGCAGGCCCTCGAAACGGGAGCTGAGCACGTACAGCGACGCCTCCGCCAGCCGGTCCGGCAGCCGGTCGGTGCGGCCCATCAGGGCCACGTTCCCGCCGACGCCCAGCTCGTCGATGAGCGCGCGCAGCTCGGCCTTCTTCGTGCCGCTGCCGTAGATCCGCAACCGCCAGTCCGGGTGGTCGCGCACGACCCGGGCGAACGCCTGGACGAGCAGGTCGAAGCCCTTCTGCGCGGTCAACCGCCCCGCGGCGACCACGAGCCGGGTGTCGTGCGCGGCCGGCCGGCGGCCGGCGAGGTCGGGGACCGCGTTGGGGATGCGCACCACCGGCGTGCCGGGCAGCAGGCGCTGGTAGTCGCGGCGGTCGGTGCCGGTGAGCACGGCGAGCGCGTCCAGCCTGCCGTAGTGGCGGGCGATCTCCGCCCGCACGGTGCCGGGATGGGTGGCGAGGTTCATGTGCTCCTGGGCGATGCGCACGGCGTTCTTCGAGCCGCGGCGGGCGGAGATGAGGTTGAGCGCCGGGCGGGTGGTCACCAGGACGCCGTCCTCCACCGCCGAGACGTAGTCGATGACGGCCTTCTCCACGCGCTCGGTGAAGTAGTGCGCGGCGAACTCCCCGCGCGGGACGATCCGGCCGCGCAGCCGGCGCCAGACCCGGCGGACGGTCGAATCCGGCGGCGCCCCGTCGCGCTGGTCCACCAGGTCGACGAGCGCGACCCGGGGGTCGACGGTGAACTGGGGGGTGTCGCGGCGCCGTACGACGCTGGCGAGTTCGACCTCGTGGCCGGCCTCGGCCATCGCGTTCGCCTGGTTGATCACGGTGCGGATCGTGCCGCCCATGCCGTAGGCGTGCAGAAGCACGTAGCGGATCCTCACGGGTTCCCCCCTTCTTCCTCAGGGAGGTATCCCCATTTCCGACATATCGGTCTCAGTACCTCGGGGACCGTCTCCGGATTCGGCAGGTCGCGTCCCCGCTGCACCGCGCCCGACCGGATCTTGTCCTTCCAGTCGCCGAGCCCCTTCTCGACCACCTCCGGCGGCCCGTAGGAGAGCATCCCCGCCTCCCAGGGCAGCGCCAGGAAGTCGCAGATCCGCCGAGTCTCCCCCTCCGGGTCCGCGGTCAGGTCCTCGTAGCGGACGGTCAGGCCGGTCAGGGCCTTGCGCGCGCGCTGGACCGCCTTCATGTAGCGCAGGGCGTCGAGCGCGGCCTCCTCCGGCGTGCGCCGGTCCGGGGCGGCCTCGTGCCAGGAGGCGGCGATGGAGGCCGGATGGCGCAGCAGGAAGACGAAGCGGGCGTCGGGCCAGCAGGTGGCGATCCGCTGGAAGGCGAAGGCGTTGGCCGGGGTCTTGTCCACGATGAAGGACTTGCCGCTGCGCACCAGCTCCCGGTGGAGGACCCGGTCCCAGAGCAGATGCTCCAGGTCGGCCTGGTTGTGCCCGAGCGCGGCCATCGCCTTCTTCGACAGCCCCGTGCCGAAGCCCACGGTCAGCCGGCGCACGTGCAGCTCGTGCGGGGCGTGCAGCGCCGAGTGCGCGTTCAGCATCGCCCGCAGCAGCGTGGAGCCCGACCGGACGGGCGAGAGGATGAAGACGGGCGCGCGGAGCAGCCGGTCGGTCTCCGGATCAGCGGGCGGCCGGACGAGATCGTCCCCAGCGGCGGCCGGCGCCGCGGCGGTTCCGGCGGCCCCGGCGGCGGTGCCCGCCCTGACCCGCTGGAGCCGGACCCCGGTGAACCTGACCAGGGCGTCGTTGACCGTACGCTGCCAGTTCATGCTCCGGGAGGCTACCCACCGTTCCTGGCAATTCACTGAGAACGCGCGCCGGACATGCTCAGCGGGCATGGCCGAGACCCGGTGCGACAGCGCCGGGAATGCCTGACCGGCGCGCGGACCCGGTCGGCGTCCGCCGTGCGCGCCTTCCGGAGGCACGTCCGTGACCCCTGCGGGAGGTGGAGCCGGCGGTTCACTCCCCCGCAGCGTCGGGCGGCACGGCCGGAGTCGGCGGGCTCACCTCCGGGTCGGGTCGCCGGCGCCGGTGACGGCCCTGCGGACCGGGCTGTCCGGATCGGAGTGTTCGGCGGCGGCGCCGATGAAGGGACAGCCGCGGAAGCCGGGCGCGCAGGCGATGGCCCCGACCGCCTCGAAGAGCACCCGCAGGGCGGCGTCGACATCCCCACCGCTCTGCTCGATCGCCTGACCGATGCCGTCCCGCTCGAGCGCGGAGCGACGTTCGAGGTAGGCGATCACCGCCGGGATCGTGCAGCTCATCGTGGCCGTCGGCCGCCACAGGCTCGGCGGCCAATGAGCGATGATCCTCAGCGGGGCGATCTCCGCGATCGCCGGGACGGGGTTCATCCTCCAGGCCGAGAGAAGGTGCGCTCCGCCGTGCGGGAGGGCGCCGTCGCACCGGAGAAGGGGCGGGACGCCGACCGGCAGGACCCCGGGGCAGAAGGGCGGCCTCGCGCGTCCCGAGCCCCGGCACCCGGGCTCCCCGGACCCACCGGGCTCCCAGGACCCGGCCTCCCGGAACGGTCCCCGCCCGGCCCGCGCGGGACCGCGGTCCCCGCCGACCTCGCGGTTGGGCCCTGGCCGGCCGCCGCGGCGGTCCTGCCGGTCTCACCGGGCAAATCACACGGGCGTGATTATCCCCGTGAGTCCCAGGGGTACGAACCCCTCGCAAAGGGGCCGGAGACGCGATCTCCCCGGGGGGAGGACGGGTCTCCTCCGCCGCGTTCGGGTCGCCGGGACCGCTAGGGGGGCTGGTTGCAGCGTTTCCAGGATCGGTCGCCGTGCGCCGTGCCCGACCCGTCCGCCGTGCCCGGCCCTTCGTCCGCGAGTGAGAGGTCCTCCGTGCGTCGCGTTCTCCGCCTGTCCCTGCCCGCCCTCGCCGCCCTCGCCACCATCCCGGTGACCGCTCCCCCGGCCGCCGCCGCGCCGCTGTCGGGCCTGCCGAGGGGCGTCAGGAAGGCGGTCGTCACCAGGGTCGTGGACGGCGACACCATCGAGGTGCGGCTCGGCAAGAGCAAGCGGGCGGTCCGCGTCCGCCTGCTGGGGCTCGACACCCCCGAGCACGGCCGGTGCTGGTTCGACGCCGCCACGGACCGCGCCCGCCGGCTCATGCCCGTCGGCGGGACCGTCCACCTGCTGCGGGACCGGGACCACCACGACCACTACGGGCGGCGGCTGTTCTACGTCTACAACCACCGGGGCGTCTCCGTGGCCCGCACCCTCATCCGCTACGGGTACGCCAAGGCCCTGCTCTACCGGAAGAACGACCGGTACATCACGACGATGCGCCGGGAGGAGGCCGGGGCGCGGAAGAAGCGGCTGCGGATCTGGTCGGGCCGGTGCGACCGCCCCGCGGACAGGGTGGAGCCGCAGCCCGTGGAGGTGCAGCCGGCGGGCTTCGCGCTGCCTGGCTGGCGTCCCGACCCGCGCTTCCCCACCTGCCGGGCGGCGATCGCGGCGGGGTTCGGGCCCTACCGGCGGGGGATCCACCCGGAGTACGACTGGTACCGCGACGCCGACCGCGACGGGATCGTCTGCGAACGCTGAGGCCGGGCTCCGGGGCTCGCATCCCGGTGCCCGCAAGGGCGCGGGCGCCGGTCCCGGCGGCCTCAGAAACCGAGCGTGTCCTGGACGCCCCCGTCCTCGTCCCCGGGCTCCCCCGGGCCGAGGACGTCCAGGATCTGCCGGCCGTACTTCGCCAGCTTGCTCTCACCGACGCCGCTCACCCCGCCCAGCGCGGCCAGGGACGACGGGAGCTCGACCGCGATCTGGCGCAGGGTCGCGTCGTGGAAGATCATGTAAGCGGGCACGCCCTGCTCCCGCGCGGTGGCGCCCCGCCAGGCGCGCAGCCGCTCGAAGACCTGCGCGGCCTCCTCGGGCAGGTCGGCGGCGGCGCTCCGGCGCGCCCCCCCGGCTCCCCCGGATCCGGCGGCCCGTGCCGCGGACTCGGCCCGGGCCGCCCGCTCGGGGTCGCGCCGGAGCGGCACCTGGCGCCGCCGGGCCAGCACCTCGCCGCTCGCCTCGGTGAGCGCCAGCGTGTTGTGCTCGCCCTGGACGGCCAGCAGCCCCCGGGCCAGCAGCTGGCGCACCACGGAGCGCCACTCCGACTCGTTCAGCTCCGTGCCGACGCCGAACACCGTCAGGGAGGCGTGGCCGTGCTGGGCGACCTTCTCGGTCCGCCTGCCGAGCAGGATGTCGATGACGTGGCCCGCGCCGAAGCTCTGCCCGCGTTCGCGCCGGAGCCGGAACACCGCCGACAGGAACTTCTGGGCGGCGACCGTGCCGTCCCAGGTCTGCTGCGGGGTCAGGCAGGTGTCGCAGTTGCCGCAGGGCTCGGAGCGCTGGCCGAAGTAGTCGAGCAGGTGCACGCGGCGGCACTCGACCGTCTCGCACAGGGCCAGCATGGCGTCGAGGTGGGCGCCCAGCCGGCGGCGGTGCTCCTCGCCGCCCTCGGAGGCGTCGATCATCCGGCGGTGCTGCACGACGTCCTGGAGGCCGTAGACCATCCAGGCGGTGGAGGGCAGGCCGTCGCGTCCGGCCCGCCCGGTCTCCTGGTAGTAGCCCTCGATGGACTTGGGCAGGTCGAGATGGGCGACGAACCGCACGTCGGGTTTGTCGATCCCCATGCCGAAGGCGATGGTGGCGACCATGACGAGGCCGTCCTCGCGCAGGAAGCGCGCCTGGTGGGCGGCGCGGGTGCGCGCGTCGAGCCCCGCGTGGTACGGCAGCGCCTCGACGCCGTTCTCGGCCAGGAAGGCGGCGGTCTTCTCCACGGAGGCCCGCGTCAGGCAGTAGACGATGCCGGCGTCGTCGGGGTGCTCGGTGCGCAGCAGCTTCAGCAGCTGCCGCCGGGGCTCCTTCTTCGGCGCGATGCGGTACTGGATGTTGGGGCGGTCGAAGCCCGCCACGAAGTGGCGGGCCCGCTCCAGGCCGAGCCGGGAGGCGATCTCGGCGCGGGTGGCCTCGGTCGCGGTGGCGGTCAGCGCGACGCGCGGCACCTCGGGCCAGCGCTGCTGCAGGGCGGACAGGGCCAGGTAGTCGGGGCGGAAGTCGTGTCCCCACTGGGAGACGCAGTGCGCCTCGTCGATGGCGAACAGGGAGATCGCACCCCGGGCGAGCAGGTCCAGCGTCGCGGCGGTCCGCAGCCGCTCGGGCGCCACGTAGAGCAGGTCGAGCTCTCCGGCCAGGAAGGCCGCCTCGACCCGGCGGCGCTCCTCCCACTCCTGCGTGGAGTTGAGGAAGCCGGCCCGCACGCCGAGGGCCGTCACCGCGTCCACCTGGTCCTGCATGAGCGCGATGAGCGGCGAGACGACGACGCCGGTGCCCTCCCTGACCAGGGCCGGGATCTGGTAGCAGAGCGACTTGCCTCCGCCGGTGGGCATGAGCACGAGCGCGTCGCCGCCGGCCACCACGTGGTCGATGATCTCGCGCTGGCCCTGCCGGAAGGAGTCGTAGCCGAAGACGCGGCGCAGCACGCGCACCGCGTCGTCCGCCTGCGGGGTGCTCTCGGGTGCGGCGGCGCTCCCGGGGGAGACCGCCGCGTCCTCGGGGGAAGTCACCGCGTCATTCTAGGGAGGACCGGCCCCTCCGGAACGGGCGGCGCGGGGTCTGTGGGCGGCGGCCGGGACGGAGCGGAGCCTGTGGACGGCCGGGGAGCCCCGGCCGGGCCCCTGCGCGGCGGGCGCGGGCGAGGCCGGGGCGGTCCGGTGGTGGTCTCCCGTGGCCCGGGGTCCGGGCCCCTACGGTCTGACGGTGATCGTGAAGGTCGAGGTGGTGTTCCTGATGTCCTGGGCGTTGCCGCTCAGCTTCAGGTTGCGGAACGTCACCGCGCCGACCGCCGGCCCCTGCCCCGCCTCCGGCATCTCGTTGGCCCAGATGCCGAAGCCGGACTTGGCGTCGTAGGCGTCCCCGCTCCTGCGGGCGCCGGTGATCGAGACGTTCGTGAAGACGGTGTCGGTGATCGGGTTCTGCGGCCGCCCGCCCACGTAGTTCGTCTGGAACATGATCCCGTGGTAGGTCGGGTCCACGATGTCCACGTCGCTCACCCGGATGCCCTGGAACGCCTTCGAGGCGGAGAAGAGCCAGATCGCGGGGAAGGTCTGCGCGCCCCAGAAGTGGCCGCCGGCGCGGACGATCGAGATGTTCTCGAACCGGGTGGGCGGGTCGGCGCCGAAGCCGTTCATCGGGTAGCCGAAGTCGAGCGAGCTGATGGTGATGCCGGAGTAGACCAGCGTGTCGGCGATGTGGATGTTCCGGAAGACGTTGTCGTACCCGCCGTAGACCGCGACGCCGGCGGCCCGCCAGGTCAGTATGGACGTCAGGTTCTCGTAGACGTTGCCCTTCATGTCGGATCCGCCGGCGTCGACGGCGGAGAACAGCGCGAAGCTGTCGTCGCCGGTCGCGCGGGCCTCGTTGTTGCTGACCAGGTTGTCGGTGCTGCCGTTGGTCATGTTGACGCCGTCGGCGAACATGTTGCGGATGCGGGAGTTCTTGATCGTCACCCGGTCGGTGTTGGCGCCCCAGTAGAGGCAGACCATGTGCTCGTTCCAGATGTTGTCGATCACGATGTCGGAGACGTTCGCGAAGTCGAAGACCTTGCCCGGCCCGTCGATGCGCGAGGTGTAGTTGCCGAAGTAGGCGAAGTTCGCGAACGTCGAGCCCCGGGCGGTGCCGTCCGCGCGGAAGCCGATGTCGGTGTTCTGCTGGTCCTGCGGCGCGTGGAACTGCGTGTACCACGGTCCGGCGCCGACGACCTCGACGGCCTTGCCGTACACCTGGAACTTGCTCGCGGTCCGGTAGACGCCCGGCGGCAGGTAGACGCCGGTGAGGGTGCCGGTGGTGTCCATGCGGACCCGGTCGAGGGCGTTCTGCACGTCCTGGTGGGTGAAGCCGGCGGGCACGGCGTACCTCGCCGGGTCGGGGTTGGCGATCGGCGCGACCTGCTCGGTGTCGATGAAGTCGATCGCGTACGTCGTGGTGTTGGCCGGGTCCTTCTGGAGCCTGATCCGGCTCCCGGCGGGGACGGTCCTGCCGAGCATCAGGTTGGCCTCGTCGTAGATGTGGCGCGGCCCGCCCGCGGCCGGCGAGTTGCCGGGACTCGCCTCGTCGCCGTACAGCCAGGCATACCTGGAGGTCAGGTTGATCGGCTTGAGGAAGGTCCCGTCGACGTAGACGTTGAGCGTGGCGTCGATCCCGCCGCCGCCGGGCGCGTCCGGGATGGAGAAGCGGGTCACCAGGGTGTTGGTGCTGGCGCGGGTGGTGAACTCGACGTAGCTGCCGGTGGTGTTCAGCGTCACCGCGCGGCGGCCGGAGGCCTCGCCCGCCAGGTCGCCGACGGTCCGGTTGGGGCCGACGACGGCCGCGCCGCCGCCGATGGCGGCGTCCTCGGCCTCGTACATGTCGTACGGCATGTCCGCGCCGCGCCCGACGAAGAGCCGGTGCGTGCTGGTGTTGTCCTCCCGTCTGGCCGGCGGCTCGTTCGCGTCGTGGGCCAGCACGACCTTGACGGTGTAGCCGCCGTTGGCCGCGGTCCAGGTGCCCAGGGCGACCGGGGCGGTGGTGGCGCCGGCGGCGATCACGCCCGTGTGCGCGCCGGTGAGCGTGCGGACGACCGCGCCCGTCGCGGTGTCGGTGACCGTCAGCGTGATGCCGTGGGCGCCGCCGGCCGAGGCCGCGGTGCCCTGGTTCTTCACCGCCACGCTGAAGGTCACGGGCACGCCCTCGGCGGGGGCGGCCGGCGTCCAGCTCACCGCGGAGGCGACCAGGTCGGAGCCGGGGACGGGCGTGACGACCAGCGAGGACGGGTGGGTGTAGGCGTTGTCGGACTCGTCCTGCTCGGTGACGGCTCCGGCCTCGTCGACCCTGGCACCGAGCCGGTGGGTGCCGGCCGGGCGGGCGCCGGCGCCGGCCGCCACGGTCGCCGACGCCCCGGCCTCCAGCCTTCCGACGGGAGCGGTGGCGACCTTGGTGTCACCCAGGTAGAAGCCGACGTCCGTGGCGCCGGAGGCGGCCGTCCCGGTGTTCCTCACCGTGGCCGTCAGCGTGACGGGGTCGTCCTCGTCCGGGGCGGCCGGGGTCCACGCCATGCCGGTGACGGTCAGGTCCGGGTTCGGGGCGGGGACGCCCATGACCTGGAACTCGGCGACCTGGCCGCCCGTCGCCCCGGAGTTGGCGGTGATGCGCAGCCGCACGTCGGCGACCGTGGCGGTGACGGGGATCGTCACGGTGTTCCCGGTGGCGGGGTCGAAGGTGTAGTCCGCCGCGGCGACCAGGCCGGTGAAGCCGGAGGCGCCCTGCCCGCGGCCGAGCACCTGGACGGTCTGGGTGCGTCTGGCCCACTCGCCCGCCGGGTTGAGCCTCAGCACGACCGAGGAGATCCGGGCGTCGGCGCCGAGCTCGACGGTGAGCGTGTTCGGGTAGGTGCCCGCGCCGCCCTCCCAGTAGGTCGTCACCTTGTCGTCGTTGGCGTTGGCGGCCGCGTAGGTGTGGATCGTGGAGGAGGCGGTGATCGGCCTGCCGACGGCGAGGTTCGCCGGTGTGCCCGGCGGCGGGTCGTCCGGGGCGGGTCCGTGGACCGCGAGCTCGGACAGCTGCCCGGCGGGCCAGCCCGTGTTGGCGGTGACGTGCAGCCGCACGTGGCGGACGGTGGCGGCGGCCAGGGGGATGGTCACCGTGTTGCCGGAGCCGGGCTCGAAGGCGTAGGCCGCGGACGCCTTGAGGGTGGAGAAGGCGGAGCCGTCCGTGCTCCCCTGCACGCTCAGGGTCTGGGTGCGGGCCTCCCAGCCTGCGGGCAGCTTCAGGACGAGCCGGTCGACGGCGGCCGGGGCGCCGAGGTCCACCTGGATCCACTGCGGGAAGGCGCGGTTGGCGCTCTCCCAGTAGGTGGCCTGGTTCCCGTCACCCGCGTTGCGTGCCTGGTAGACGTCGGCGTGGCTGCTGGCCGTGAACGGCTTCCCCGCGGCCAGGTCGGGGCCGTCCGCGGCGGAGACCGCGGCGGGAACCGCGGCGGAGACCGTGGCGGAGGTCGTGGCGGAAGCGGTCGTCGCCGCCGCGCGGGAGGGCGGCGCGGCGGGGACGGGGGGCTGTACGGGCGGCGCGGCGGAGGCCGGGAGCCGGGTGGCCGCGGCGGGCCCGGCGGCCTGCGCCGGTGCGGCCACCGCGCCGAAGGCGAGCAGGCCGGCCGCGGTGACCGCCGCGGCCAGTCGTGACGCCAGGTGCGTGATTCTCATCGCGTTCCTCTGTCTGTCGTCCGGAACGTCAGGGGGGCGGGTCTCCTCCGCCGGAAGGCGACGGGGGGACGGCGTGCGGTCGGGGCCCGGGCCCCGGATCCGGGGAAGCGGTACGGCCGGCCTGGCAGGTTGGCCTCACCATAAGAGCCTTGACAGGACTCTGCAAGATTTCGACTTGATAATGAAAGATAACGACTGAATTACGACTCTCTCACCTGGGGAGCCGCAACAAGCCGATGGCCGCCCGCTCGTCCGCAGGCTCCGGACGAAGATCCGCCAGTATGCTTGCCGCATGACGGAAACCCCGCCCTCCGGCCGCTCCACGACCCGCCGGCTCGCGGAGGTCGCGAAGAAGGTGGGCGTCAGCGAGGCCACGGTCAGCCGGGTGCTCAACGGCAAGCCCGGCGTCTCCGAGGCGACCCGGGCGGCGGTGCTGACCGCGCTCGACGTGCTCGGCTACGAGCGCCCGACCCAGCTGCGCGGCGAGCGCGCCCGGCTCGTCGGCCTGATGCTGCCCGAGCTGGGCAACCCGATCTTCCCCGCGCTGGCCGAGGTGGTCGGCGGCGCGCTGGCCCAGGCCGGGTTCTCCCCGGTGCTGTGCACCTACGCCGCCAGCGGCCTGTCCGAGGCCGACTACGTCGAGATCCTGCTCGACCAGCAGGTCTCCGGGATGGTCTTCGCCGGCGGGCACTACGCGGAGGCCGACGCCCCGCACGAGCACTACCACCGGCTGCGCGAGCTGGGGCTGCCGGTCGTCCTGGTCAACGCGGCGACCGAGGGGCTCGACTTCCCCCGCGTCTCCACCGACGACGAGGTCGCCGTGGAGCAGGCCTTCGGCCACCTGCGCTCGCTCGGCCACGAGCGGATCGGCATGGTGCTGGGTCCCGAGGACCACATGCCGTCCCGGCGCAAGCTGGCGGCGTTCCAGGCCGAGGCCGGCAAGGCCGGCCTGACCGTCGGGCCCGAGGACGTCGCGCGGAGCCTGTTCTCCCTGGAGGGCAGCCAGGCGGTGACGAGCCGGCTGGTCAGGAACGGCGTCACCGGCATCATCTGCGCCGGCGACGTGCTGGCGCTGGGAGCCGTGCGGGCCGCGCGGCGGCTCGGCCTGTCCGTGCCGGAGGACGTCTCCGTCGTCGGCTTCGACGACTCGGCCTTCATGAACTGCACGAACCCGCCGCTGACCACGGTCCGCCAGCCGATCGAGGCGCTGGGCCGTACCGCGGTGACGCTGCTCGTCAACCAGATCGACGGCACGGTGACGCCCGCCGAGGAGCTGCTCTTCGAGCCCGAGCTGGTGGTGCGCGGCTCCACCGCGCCGCCCCGGGCCCGCGCCGCCCGCCCGCGCAGCGCCTGAGCCCCGCCGAGGGCGCCGCCCGCGCAGCGCCCGAGCCCCCGCAGGGGCGCCGCGCTACGCGGCGGCCCGGAGCCAGACGGCGGTGTCCGGTGGGAGCAGCCCGTCACCGCCCAGCGGGCCGCTGGCCAGCAGGACGCCCTCGTGCGGCGGGAGCCGTACCGCGCCGGAGGCCAGGTTGACCACGCAGACGAGGCCGGAGTCGCGGGCGAAGGCCAGCACGCCGGGCTCCGACTCCAGCCAGCGCAGGGTGCCGTCGCCGAGCTCGGCCCGGCGCACGCGCAGCGCCTCCCGGTAGAGGGCGAGCATGGAGCCGGGGTCGGCGGCCTGCGCCTCGACCGTCAGGTCCTTCCAGGAGGCCGGCTGCGGCAGCCAGGGCTCGCCCGCGCCGAAGCCGAACGGGGGCTCCTGCCCCGACCAGGGCAGCGGCACCCGGCAGCCGTCCCGGCCGGGCACGGTCCCCCCCGACCGGGTCCAGATCGGGTCCTGGCGCAGCTCTCCGGGGATGTCGTCGACCTCGGGCAGGCCCAGCTCCTCGCCCTGGTAGACGTAGACGCTCCCGGGCAGCGCCATGGCGAGCAGCGCCGCGGCCCTGGCCCTGCGCGCGCCGAGGGCGAGGTCGCAGGGGGCGCCGTCCCTGCGGTCGCCGTGGTCGAAGGAGGTGACCGCCCGGCCGTACCGCGTCACCGGCCGGGGCACGTCGTGGTTGGACAGCACCCAGGTCGGCGGGGCGCCGATCCGCCCGTGGGTGTCCAGCGTCAGCCCGATCGAGGCCCGCAGCTCGCCCGGGTCCCAGGCGCGGGACAGGAAGTCGAAGTTGAAGGCGGTGTGCATCTCGTCGGGGCGCAGGTAGCGGGCGAAGCGCTCCTGGTCGGGCAGCCACACCTCGCCGATCAGGATCCGCCCCTCGTAGGCGTCGGTGATCCGCCGCCAGCCCCGGTAGATCTCGTGCACGCCGTCGAGGTCGCCGCCGGCCCCGGCGGGGTCGGCGAGGTCCTTGACGGGCAGCGCGGCCGAGTCGACCCGGACGCCGTCGACGCCCCGGTCCAGCCAGAAGCGCAGGATGTCGTGGAACTCCGCGACGACCTCGGGGTTGTCCCAGTTGAAGTCGGGCTGGCCGGGATCGAACAGGTGCAGGTACCACTGCCCGTCCGGCACCCGGGTCCAGGCGGGGCCGCCGAAGATGGACCGCCAGTCGTTGGGCGGCAGGTCGCCGCGGCCGTCCCGGAACCAGAAGCGCTCGCGCTCCGGCGAGCCGGGCCCGGCCGCCAGCGCCTGGCGGAACCACTCCTGCTCGACGGAGCCGTGGTTGGGGACGACGTCGATGATCGTGCGGATGCCGAGGGAGTGGGCCTCCTCGATGAACTTCTCCGCCTCGGCGAGCGTGCCGAAGACGGGGTCGATGTCGCGGTAGTCGGCCACGTCGTAGCCGCCGTCGGCCATCGGCGAGGGGTACCAGGGGTTGAGCCAGACGGCGTCGACCCCGAGGTCCGCCAGGTACGGCAGGCGGGCCCGCAGCCCCGCCAGGTCGCCGATCCCGTCGCCGTTGCCGTCGGCGAAACTGCGCAGGTAGACCTGGTAGATCGCGGCACTGCGCCACCACGGCCCGGGATCCGGGGCCGTGCGGGGGGCCTGCGGGGCGGGGGCCGGGGTCGTGCCCGGTACGGCGCTGCGGGTCATGCGGCGGTGGCTCCTTGCGGTCGGATCCCGGTCGGGACGCGGGCCGGGGCGTGGATCGGGGCGTGGATCGGGGCGTGGGCGGATCATAGGCCGGATCCCGGTGCGCGGGCGGGCCGGTGCGCGGGCGGGCCGGTGGACCGCGCCATGGCGGGCGGGCGCCCCGGCCGGGCGGCGGGTCAGCCCTTGAGGCCGCCCGCGGTCAGCCCGGCCATGATGCTCCGCTGGAAGAAGAAGAACACGACGACCGTCGGGATGCTCGCGATCACCAGCCCGGCCATGAGCGCGTTCTGCGTCACCTGGTTGGAGACCTGGGAGAGACCGACGCTGATCGTCATCTTGTCGCTCTCGGTGAGCACCATGAGCGGCCAGACGAAGTCGCGGAAGACGTTCACCACGGTGAAGATGGACACGACGCCGAGGATCGGCCGGGAGACCGGGATCACGACCGAGCGCAGGATCCGCAGGGGCGAGGCGCCGTCGATCTCGGCGGCCTCGACCAGCTCCCGGGGGATCGAGTCGAAGAAGCGCTTGAGCAGGAAGATGTTGAACCCGTTGGCCGCGGCCGGGAGCCAGATCGCCCAGGGGGTGTTGAGCAGGTCCCAGCCGAGGAGCGGCACGCTCTTGGCGGTGAGGAAGAGCGGCAGCAGCACCACCATCGGCGGGATCATCAGCGTGGCCAGCATGGCGCCCAGGATCACGCCGCCGAACACCGGCCGCAGCTTGGACAGCGCGAAGGCCGCCGCGACGTCGACCGCCATGACGAACAGCCACGCGCCGGCGGCGTAGAAGGCGGTGTTCGTCAGCAGCACCCCCAGGTCGAACAGCTCCCACGCCTCGGCGAACGCCTCCAGGCTCGGATCGGCCGGGAAGAGCGTCGGCGGGATCTGCGCGATCTCCTCCCCGGTCTTCATGGCACCGGTGACCATCCAGTAGAGCGGGAAGACGAACACGAGCGTGAAGACCGTCACCACGGTGGCCAGGACGGCCCGGTAGACGATCCGGCCGCGGCGGGAGTTGAGCCGGTGCGGGGAGACGATCGTGCGGAACGGCCGGGAGGGGGCCGCGCGCGGCCGGGCGGTCCGGCGTGCGGCCGCGCGCCGCCGGCCGGGCGGCGGCGGGGGCGCGGCGGCCGGGACGGGGCGGTCCGGGCGGTCCGGGCGGAGGACGGCGTTCGGCATCGCGGCTTCTCCCCTAGTCCCTGTCGTCCCGCGTCAGCCGGAGCTGCACGGCGGCGAACACCATCAGTACGAGCATGAGCATCATTCCGAGGGCGCCTCCGGCCCCCCAGTCTCCGAAGGTGAACGCGTACTGGTACATCAGCATCGCGACGGTCATGGTGGAGTTCTCCGGCCCGCCCCCGGTGAGCAGGTACGGCTCGATGAAGACCTGCATGGTCGCGACGATCTGGAGCATGAGCATCAGCAGCAGCACGAGCCTGGTCTGCGGGATCGTGACGTACCGGATGCGCCGGAAGAAGCCGGCCCCGTCCAGCTCCGCCGCCTCGTACAGCTCGCCCGGGATGTTCTGCAGCGCGGCCAGGTAGATGAGCGTGCCGCTGCCGAGGTTCATCCAGGTGGAGACGATGACGAGGGAGACCAGCGCGGTGGCGGAGGAGTCCAGCCAGCTCAGCCCGGGCAGGCCGACCAGCTCCAGGATCTGGTTGAACAGTCCGGGACCGGGGTCGTAGAACCACCGGAACAGCAGCACGCCGACGGCCGGCGGCAGCATGACCGGCAGGTAGACCACGAACCGGAGATAGGCTCGGGCGTGGCGCAGCTCGTTGAGGACGAGCGCGACGACGAACGGCACCGCGTACCCGAAGACGAGCGCCAGCACGGTGAACGCCGCGGTGTTGAGCCAGACCTGCCCGAACGAGGGGTTCGCGAGCACCGTCTCGAAGTTCTTCAGCCCCGCCCACCGGGGCGGGTCGACGAAGTTCGTCTCCTGGAAGGAGAGCAGGAACTCGCGGATCATCGGGTACCAGGCGAACAGCACGAAGCACGCCAGCGCCGCGCACATGAAGCCGTAGGCGGTGAGGTTGCGCCGCAGGCTCCGGAGGAGGGCCGGCCGCGACGGCGGGCGCCGCCGCGGGCCGGCCGCGGCCGCGGTCATCCGGCCGCCAGCAGGGCGTTGACCTTCGCCTCGGCGTCCGCCAGCAGCCGGTCGATGTCGGCGTCCCGCCTGCTCAGCACCGCCGACATGGGCACGTCGAGGACGGCGAAGATCTCCTGGGCCTTCGGCGGCTGCACCTTGAGCGGGATGGCGCCGGCGCCCTCCGTGTAGGAGGCGAAGTTCCGCACCGGGAGCGAGGCGAACCGCTGCTGCAGCTCGGCGAGCTCCCTGCCGGACGGGGAGTCGCCGAAGACGACGTTGACGGGGAGCCCGACCGGGTTGCCGATGGCCTTGCCCCGCTCGAAGTCGAAGGTGCCCCGCCCGGGGGTGAGCCAGTAGTGGTCGATCCACTTCATGCCGGCCCTGGCCTCCTCGGGGGTGGCCCTGGGGTTGATCATGAAGCCCTCGCCGCCGCTCAGCGTGGCCTTCGCCTCGGGGAAGGTGGTGATCCCGTAGTCCTCCATCCTGCCCTTGAACCGGGTGACGATGTCCGGGACGGCGTCCGGGGCGCCGAGCATCATGCCGACCTTGCCGCTGCCCATGGCCATCATCAGGGACTCCCAGCCGACCATCAGCTTGGTGCCCATGCTGTCGTCGGTCCAGCGCAGGTCCTTCAGGAACTGCAGGACGGCCCTGCCCTCGGGGCTGTTGAAGGCGGCCTTCGTGCCGTCCGCGGTGACCGCCTCGCCGCCCCGGCCGTAGAGGGCCTGGACGAAGTGCCAGCCGCCGGTGTTCTGCCCGCTGTACTCGCCGTAGCCGACGTAGCCGGGGCCGAGCGCGCTGATCTTCTTGGCCGCCGCGCGGATCCCGTCCCAGGTGCGGGGCGGGCTGTCCGGGTCGAGGCCGGCCTTGGCGAACAGCGCCCGGTTGTAGATCAGGCCGACGGCGTAGGCGGAGGTGGGCACGCCGTAGACGGCGCCGCCGGACGTCCAGGGCGCGGTGGCGGTCTCCGGCAGGTCGCCGTAGTTCTTGATCTCGCCGAGGTACGGCGTGACGTCGAGCGCCTGCCTGCGGCGGATGACGTCGGGGGCGTCGGTGACGGGTACCCGGAAGACGGTCTCGACCGTGCCGGCGGCCAGCTTGGGGGCGAAGGTCTTGGGGTCGTAGCAGGGCTGCTGGTCGGTGCTCTTGACCGTGATGTGCGGATGGAGCCTCTGGAACTCGGCGACGTCCTCGTCCCACGCCCTGCGGTTGGGCTGGTCGGTCCGGGGCGGCTGGCAGGCGACCGTGATCGTCACCGGCTTCTCGCCGCCGGGCGCCGCCGCGCCCCGGGAGGCGGGGGCCGGATCGCCGCCGCACGCCGCGGCGGAGAACGCGAGACCCGCGCCGAGCAGGACCGCGAGGTTACGAGGTCTCATGGGTGCTTCCCTCCTGGCCTGCCCCCGACGACGAGCCGTGAGATCGGAGCCCGGCCGCACCGGCCGGTTGCGAGAAACATACATATCCTTTCAACTTTCAGCAATACTTTGACTGAACTACGCAAAAACCTGACAACACGCTTCCATGCCGTACGCGGCCCTCCTTCCCGGGGCACGCCCGCCCCGGCGGGCCCGGCGACCCGCTCACCCGGGGCGCGGTACGGCCCAGCGCCCGCCTGCGGCGGTAGCCTGCGCTCATGCCCGGCGGGATCGGCGCGCGGGCACGGTGGATCGGGTGGGCGCGGCGGATGCTGAAACTGGACCGGCTGGTGAACGTCCTCGGCGGTTACGGGGCGCGGCTGTGCGCGGCCCCGGCCTCCCGGGACGTGGAGCTGCGCAGCGTCGTGGTGCACGACCCGACCGACCCCCGCCCGGCCGCGGGCGACGTGTTCCTGGCGGTCGGCGTGGAGTCGGCCGCCGAGGCCGTGCGCCTGGCGCGGGCGGCGCGGGCCGCCGCGGTGCTGACGCGCGGGAGCGCGCCGCCCGGCGGGGACGTGCTGGCCGAGGCCCGCGACGGAGGCGTCGCCGTCCTGCTCGTGGAGCCGGACGTGCCCTGGGGCCAGCTCTTCGGCGTGGTGTACGGCCTGGTGCTGGAGGGCCGCGAGAGCGGGGCGGGCCGGGGACCGGCGGACCTGTTCGCGTTCGCGGACATGCTCGCGGCCGAGGTCGGCTGCCCGGTGACGATCGAGGACCGGATGTCGCGGGTCCTGGCCTACTCCGGCTCGCAGCAGACCGCCGACCCGGTACGGCTGGAGACGATCCTGGGCAGGCGGGTGCCGGAGACCACCCGCCGCCTGCTGGAGCGCAAGGGCGTCTTCGCGCACCTGGCGGCCTCCGACGAGCCGCTCTTCGTGGCGCCCGACCCCGAGCACGGCCTGCGGGGCAGGATGGTGGCCGCCGTACGCGCCGGGCGCGAGCTGCTGGGATCCATCTGGGCCGAGTGCGAGCGCCCGCCGCCCGACGAGCGCCGGGCCCTGCTGGCCGACGGGGCGCGCGCGGTCGCGCTGCACCTGCTCCGCTCCCGGGTCGGCGCGGACCTGGAGCGCCGGGTGGAGTCCGATCTGGTCCTCCAGCTCCTGGAGGGCACGGCTGACGCCCCGGCCGTGATCAGCAGGCTCGGACTGCCGCAGGACCGGCAGTTCCGGGTGATCGCGCTCCAGGCCCACATCGGCGAGGAGCGGCACGCCGCGGTCCTGATGGCCTTCGAGCGCGTGACCACGGGGTTCGGCTGGGCGCGTCCGGGGCGCAGCACGCTGTTCGGCAACACCCTCTACACCGTGCTGCCCTGCGGGGCCGACCCGGCGCCCGCCCGGGACTGGCTCGCCGCGACCGCGCAGGCCCTGCCCCGGCAGGTCACCGTGCTCGCCGGCGTCGGCGGGGCGGCGGGGCCCGCGCAGCTGCCCGCCGGGCGGCAGGAGGCCGACGAGAGCCTCGCCCTGGCCTCGGCGCGGGAGGCGCTCCCCGCCCCGGCAGGAGCGGTCGCCGCGCCGGGGGCCGCACCGGGGGCCGCACCGGGGGCCGCACCGGGGGCCGCACCGGGGGCGGCACCGGGGGCGGCATGGCCCGGCGGGGCCCTGGCGGTCGTCTACGACGAGTCGTGGGACGAGATCCTGCTCCAGCGCCTGCGGGCCGCCGCCGCGGCGGGGCGCGTCCCCTCGCGGGGGCCCGTCGCCGAACTGACCCGGCACGACGCCGAGCACGGCACCCGGTACATCGCGACGCTGCGCGCCTGGCTGGAGGCGCAGGGGGACCTGACCGCCGTGGCCGCGCGCCTGGGCGTGCACCCCAACACCGTCAGGTACCGGCTCCGGAAGATGGCCGAGGTCACGGACCTGCGACTGGACCGACCGGAGAAGCGGCTGGCGATGATCATCGCCCTGGCGGCCGGGCAGGGCGACCGGCCCTGACCTCCCGGGCCCGCCCCCGGGCCCCTTGTCGCCGCCGGACAGCGCGCGCCCGCCCGATTGTCCGGATCGGACAGACCGTTCCCGCGCCGGTGCGGTGATCCTCCTCACAGGGAACCGGCGACGGAGCCGGTGGCGAAGCGAGGAGAGGATCGATGGGGATCGACGGTGGGCCGCGGACGGCGGTGGTGGTCGGCGCCGGTGTGGTGGGGCTGTCGACCGCGTGGTTCCTGCAGGAGCACGGGGTGGAGGTCACCGTGGTGGACCGCGACGGGGTCGCCGCGGGCGCCTCGTGGGGGAACGCCGGCTGGCTCTCGCCGGGGCTGGCCATCCCGCTGAACGAACCCGGCGTCCTCCGGTACGGCCTGCGCTCCCTGCTCGACCCGCGCGCCCCGCTGCACGTCCCCGTCACCCTGGACCCCGCCCTGTGGTCCTTCCTGACCAGGTTCGCCGCGAACTGCACCTGGGGTTCGTGGGGCAGGGCCGTCCGGGCCAACCTGCCGTTCAACGAGGAGTGCCTGGAGGCGTTCGACGTGCTCGCCGCGGGCGGGATCACCGCGCCCACGGTCGACGCCCCGATCACGGCCGCGTTCGAGACCGAGCGGCAGGCCGTGGCGCTCCTGCACGAGCTGCGCCGGATCGACCGGGCCGGGCTGCCGATCGAGTACACCGCGCTCGACGGCGACCGGCTCCGGGCGCAGGCGCCGCAGATCTCCCAGCGCGTGCGGGCCGGGATCCGGCTGGACCGGCAGCGCTACGTCGACCCCGGGGCCTTCACCCGGGCACTGGCCGACGCGGTCGCCGCGCGCGGCGCCGAGATCCGCTCCGGCTTCCGGGTGACGGGGGTGCACGCCGCCTCCGGCGGTCTCGCCGTCCGCTCCGCCGCCGGCGACCAGGTCCGCGGCGACGCCGTCGTGGTGGCCACCGGCGCCTGGCTGAACGAGCTCGCCCGCGACTGGGGGGTGCGCGTGCCGGTGCGGGCCGGGCGGGGCTACTCCTTCACCGTGCCGACCGAGCGGCCCGTCCCGGGGCCGGTCTACCTGCCCGCCGTCCGGGTGGCCTGCACGCCGTACCAGGGCGGGCTGCGGGTGGCGGGGACGATGGAGTTCCGCGGCCCCGACGACCCGCTGGACCACAAGCGCGTCGACGCGATCGTCGCCTCCGCCCGGCCGCTGCTGACCGGTGTCGTCTGGGAGGAGATGACCGACGTGTGGGTCGGCCCGCGCCCCGTCACCCCCGACGGCATGCCCCTCGTCGGGGCCACGCGCAGGCCCGGGGTGTTCGTCGCCGGCGGGCACGGCATGTGGGGCCTCACCCACGGCCCGGTCACCGGGCGCGCCCTCGCCGAGCGGATCGTCAACGGCAAGGGGTCCGAGATCCTGCGCTCCTTCGACCCCCTCCGCTGAGGGCGCGCACCCGTGGCCGGGACGGTCCCGGCCGCGGGCGCGTTCCCGCGCGCCCGGCCGCGGAGCCGTGATCCGCGCGCCCGCGGTCCCGCCTGCCCGGGACCGCGGGCGCGCGGCCGTGCGCGGGGACGGCATCCGGGGGCGGCACCGCGACACGTCAGGGTCGGTACAGGGGTGGGATCCTTACCATCGGAATCATTCCGTTATAGGATCTTCTCCGATCCTGTGGTTTCCCCTTCCCCTCGCAGGGGGAACACCCGGCCCCCTCGATCGTCCTGGAGAGCTGTACGCGATGCGCTTCCTGGATTTTCTCGGCCGTGACATGGCAGTGGATCTCGGCACGGCCAACACCCTGGTCTACGTCCGCGATCGCGGCATCGTGCTCGACGAGCCCTCGGTCGTCGCGGTGAACACCCGCACCGAGAAGATCGTCGCGGTGGGCAGCGAGGCCAAGCAGATGATCGGCCGCACCCCCGGGCACATCGTCGCGATCCGCCCGCTCGCCGACGGCGTCATCACCGACCTCGAGGTGGCCGAGCGGATGCTCCGCTACTTCATCCAGAAGGTCCACCACCGCCGCTACCTCACCCAGCCGCGCATCGTGGTGGCCATCCCCAGCGGCACCACCGGGGTCGAGCAGCGCGCCGTCAAGGAGGCCGGCTACCAGGCCGGAGCGCGCAAGGTCTACATCATCGAGGAGCCGATGGCCGCGGCCATCGGCGCCGGGCTGCCGGTGAACGAGGCGACCGGCAACATGGTCGTCGACATCGGCGGCGGCACCACCGAGGTCGCCATGATCTCGCTCGGCGGCATCGTGACGGCCCGCTCCCTGCGGATCGGAGGCGACGAGCTCGACGAGGCGATCATCGCCTACGTCAAGAAGGAGCACTCCCTGCTGCTGGGCGAGCGCACCGCCGAGGAGATAAAGATCGCGATCGCCTCGGCCTGGCCGTACGAGGAGGACCGCAAGGCCGAGATCCGGGGCCGCGATCTGGTCAGCGGCCTGCCGAAGACCGTGATGGTCTCGTCGGCGGAGATCCGCGAGGCGATCGAGGAGCCCGTGCACGCGATCGTCGACGCCGTCCAGACGACGCTGGACCAGTGCCCGCCGGAGCTCGCCGGCGACCTGGTGCAGAACGGCATCGCGCTGACCGGCGGCGGCGCGCTGCTGCGCGGGCTGGACCGGCGCCTGGCCGAGGCCACCGGCATGCCCATCCACGTGGTGGACAACCCGCTCCACTCGGTGGTGCTCGGCTCGGGCCGCTGCGTCGAGGAGTTCGACCGGCTCCAGGGCGTCCTGGTCCCCGAGCCCCGCCACTGACCCGCCGGACGCCGCGCACCCCCCGCCCCCGCACCCCCGGCACGGAGGAGGAAGGACATGCGACTCGCGCACCGCCCCCGGCTCGTACTCGGCCTGCTGGTCATCGCCTCCGCCGTACTGATCACGATCGACGTCCGCTCCGGCGCGGCCGCGCTGCGCGGCGCCGCGGCCACCGCCGCGGGGCCGGCCGACGAGCTGCTCGCCGCCGCGGGCCGCCCCCTGTCGGCGCTGGCCGGCGGCGACGCCCGCGAGCGCGTCCGGGAGCTGGAGGAGCAGAACACCCGGCTCGCGGCCGAGCTGTGGGCCGAGCGGGCCGCGCGCCGCCGCGCGGCCGGGCGGGACGCGATCCGGGCCGCCGCCCCGCACCGGGGCCTCGTCACCGCCCGGGTGGTCGCGCTCGGCGGCCACCGCGGCTACGGCGCCAGCGCGACCCTCGACGCCGGCACCCGCGACGGCGTACGGCCCGACATGCCGGTGGTCACCGCCGACGGCCTGGTGGGCCGGGTGATCGAGGCCGGTCCGGGCGTCTGCACGGTCCTGCTCGCCGTCGACGCCGCCTCCAGCGTCGGCGCCCGGGTGGCCGGCTCCGGGGAGATCGGCGTGGTGACGGGCACGGGCGCGGCGGGCGACGGCCTGCTCCGCCTCCGCCTGCTCGACGCCGACGCCCCGCTCCGGGCCGGTCAGCGGGTGGAGACGTTCGGGTCGAGCGGGACGCGGCCGTACCCGCCCGGCGTCCCGATCGGCACGGTCGTGAAGGTCGACCCGGCGACGGACCCGCTCACCCGCACCGCGCTGGTCCGCCCCGCCGTCCGCTTCACCGCGCTCGACGTGGTCGGCGTGGTGACGGCCACCGCGTCCGGGGAGGCGGGCCGTGCGGACTAGGCTCGCCGTCGCCGCGCTGCTGGCCCCGCTGCTCCAGGTGACGCTGGTCGAGCGGCTCCCGCTGCCCGGCGGGGTCGTCCCGGACCTGCCGCTCCTGGTGGCCGTGGTCGCCGGCCGGGCCTGCGGCCCGCTCGCGGGCGTGCTCACCGGCTTCGCCACCGGCCTGACCGCCGGCCTGATCCCGCCCGCGGTCCCCCCGCTGGGGCGCGACGCGCTCGTGCTCTGCCTGACCGGCTACGCCTGCGGCCTGCTGCGCCGGCTGCCCCCGCCCGCCGCACTCACCCTGGGCGTGCTGGGCGGCTCGCTCGCCCATGCCGGGCTGGGCGCGCTGCTCGGCGACCCGCGCGTCCCGGCGGCCGCGCTCGCGCGCGTGCTGCCGCTCGCCGTGCCGTACGGCCTGCTCGCGAGCCCGCTCGTCTGGTTCCCGATCACCCGGCGCCGCCGGGACCCCGACCACCTACCGGTTCCGAGAACGACCGATGCGAAGCCTTTCACGCCGTCCTTCACCCTTCCGTCTCCTCCTCGTCCACGTCCTCGTGACCTCGCTCTTCCTCGTCCTGGCCTGCCGCCTGTGGCAGGTGCAGATCCTGGACGGCGACCGGTACGCCGGAGCCGCCGCCGCCGAGCACGTGCGCCGCATCACCCTGCCGGCCGTACGGGGGCGGATCGTCGATGACCGGGGCCGGCCGCTGGTGCGCAACCGCACCGCGATGACGGTCACGGTGGACCGCGCCGCGCTGGGGAGGCTGCCCGACGACGGCCGCGCCGTGCTGGAGCGGCTCGCGCGGGTGCTCGGCCGGCCGCGGGCGGAGCTCTCCGGGCGGCTGCGGATCTGCGGCCCGGAGACGGGCAGGCCCTGCTGGGCGGGCTCGCCGTACGAGCCGATCCCGGTCGCGGAGGGCGTCGCCGAGCGGACCGCGCTGCAGATCGTCGAGCGCCCGGAGGACTTCCCCGGCGTGGCGGCCGTGCCGCAGCCGGTCCGCGAGTACCCGCAGGGCGGCCTGGCCGCGCACCTGCTGGGCTACCTCGCCCCGGACGACACCCCGGGCAGGGGTGCCGGGGGCACCTCCCTGGTCGGCAGGGACGGGCTGGAGGCGAGCTACGAGGCCGACCTGAGCGGCCGGGCCGGCAGCCGCGAGATCGTCGTCGACAGCACCGGGCAGGTGCTGCGGACCCTGCGCGAGCAGCGGCCGCAGGCCGGTGCGACCCTGGTCACCAGCATCGACGCGAAGGTGCAGGCGGTGGTGGAGAAGGCCCTGGAGCGCGCGGTCGAACGCGCCCGCGGGCGGGGCGCCCCGGCCGACTCCGCCGCCGCGGTGGTCCTCGACGTCCGCACCGGCCGCGTCGTCGCCATGGCCGGGCACCCCTCCTACGACCCGGACGTGTGGACCGGCGGCATCGCGCAGGACGACTACGAGCGGCTGACCGGCGCCGGGCACGGGAGCCCGCTGGTGCCGCGCGCGATCCAGGGGCAGTGGCCGCCCGCCTCCACCTGGAAGGTCGTCTCCACCGCCGCGGCGGTGGCGGACGGGCACGACTTCCACGGGCGCTACGACTGCTCGGGGTCGTACCGGATCGGCGACCGCTCCTTCCGGAACTTCGGCGGCGTCGCCCACGGCACGATGGACCTGCACCGCGCCCTCGTGGTCTCCTGCGACACGATCTTCTACCGCTTCGCCCACGAGATGTGGCGCGAGGACGAGCGCTCCGGCAGGCCCGCCGAGCCCGTGCAGCGCATGGCCCGTGCGTTCGGCTTCGGCGCGCCGACCGGCGTGGACCTGCCGGGCGAGGCCGCCGGGAGGGTGCCCGACCGGGCCTGGAAGCGCTCCTGGTGGGAGCGGACCCGGGAGCGCACCTGCGCCGACGCCCGGACCGGCTACCCGGAGACGGCCAGGACCGATCCCGCCCGGGCCGCCTACCTCAAGGCGATCGCCGCCGAGAACTGCACCCACGGCCACGTGTGGACGGCCGGCGACACCGCCAACCTCTCCATCGGCCAGGGCGACGTGCTGGTCACCCCGCTCCAGCTGGCCCGGGCGTACGCGGCCCTGGCCAACGGCGGCACCCTGTACAGCCCGCGCGTCGGCAAGGCGCTGGTGGACGCCGACGGGCGCGTCGTGCGCACGATCACCCCGCCGGCCACGGGCCGCCTGCCCGTCTCCGGGCGCACGCTCTCCGCCATCCGCGAGGCCCTGGCCGACGTGCCCCGCTCCGGTACGGCCGCCGCCGCCTTCGCCGGGTTCCCGTTCGACGAGCTGCCCGTGGCGGGCAAGACCGGCACGGCCGAGGCCTACGGGGAGAAGGACACCTCCTGGTTCGCCTCGTTCGCCCCGGCGGACGAGCCCCGGTTCGCGGTGGTCGTCGTGGTCTCCGAGGGCGGATCGGGAGGCGAGGCCGCGGCGCCCGCGGCCCGGGAGATCTGGTCGGGGATCTACGGACTGGAGGGCAGGCGCGCCGCGCTGCCCGGCGGGCGGCTCTCGGCGCGCCTGCCCGACCTCACCCGGGAGGCGAGGTGACCACCCTCTCCCCCGGCCGGCGCCCGCTCCGGCTGCGCGGCCCGGTCGGCGGGCGGCCGCCGTTCGGCCGTCCCGGCCGCCCGGCGTTCGGCCGCCGCCCCCGCCTCGACTGGGCGCTCTGCGCGGCCGCCGTCGCGCTCTGCCTGCTCGGCGCGGTGCTCGTGTGGTCGGCCACCCGGCCGCGGCTGGTCGCCGCCGGGGAGGATCCGCAGGCGTACCTGAAGCGGCAGATCGCCAACGTCGTCGTCGGGCTGGCGCTGATGACCGCGCTCGCGCTGTCCGGCCACGGCGCGCTGCGCGCCTGGACCGCCCCGCTGTACGCGCTGAGCTGCCTGGGCCTGGTGGCCGTGCTCACCCCGCTCGGCATGACCGTCAACGGGTCGCAGTCGTGGCTCGGCCTCGGCGGGCTCCGGGTGCAGCCGTCGGAGTTCGCCAAGCTCGCGCTGGTGCTCGGCCTGGCCGCCGTGCTCGGGGACCCTCCCGACGGGGGGCGCCGGCCGCGCGGCCCGCAGGTGCTGCTGGCGCTCGGCCTGGCGGCGGTCCCGCTCGGCCTGGTCATGCTCCAGCCGGATCTCGGCACCTTCACCATCCTCGCGGTGACGGCGGGGTGCATGCTCGTCGTGGCGGGGGTGCGGTGGCGGTGGATCGCCCTGCTGGCGCTCGCCGGGGCGGCGGCCGCGGCGGCGGCGTGGTGGCTGGAACTGCTCCGCCCCCACCAGGTGCAGCGGCTGCTCACCTTCACCGACCCGGCGGCCGACCCGCAGGGGGCGGGCTACAACGCCGCCCAGGCGCTGGTGACGGTCGGCTCCGGCGGCCTGTTCGGGCGCGGGCTGTTCCAGGGCGACCAGACCGGCGGGCGGTTCGTCCCCGAGCAGCACACCGACTTCGTCTTCACCGTGGCCGGCGAGGAGCTCGGCTTCGCGGGGACCATGCTGATCCTGCTGCTGCTCTGGATCGTGCTCCGGCGCGGCCTGCGCGTCGCGGGACGGGCGGCCTCGCCGTACGGGACGCTGGCCGCGGCCGGGATCGTGTGCTGGCTGGCGGTGCAGACGTTCGTCAACGTCGGCATGGTCGTCGGCCTGGCCCCGGTCGTCGGGGTCCCGCTCCCGTTCGTCTCCTACGGCGGCTCGTCGGTGGCGGTCTGCCTGGCCGCGGTGGGCGTGCTGGCCGCGATCCACCGCCAGGACGCCCACCGCCTGTGACAGCCCGCCCTACCGGGGCCCGCCGGGCGCGGCGGGCCCCGGTAGGGTGATCGATCCGACCGGAAAAGAGCGCATACCGGCGGAGGCCGGGGAGGAGGCGGGCGTGCAGCTGCGGGCCGCGCGACCGGACGAGGCGGAGGCGCTGAGCGCCCTGGCGCTCCGCTCCAAGGCCCACTGGGGCTACGACGAGGCGTTCCTGGCCGCCTGCCGGGACGAGCTCGCCCTGACGCCCGAGCAGGTCACGGCGGCGCGCACCACGGTGGCCGAGCGGGACGGCCGCGTCCTGGGCTTCGCCACCCTGGAGGGGGGACCCCCGCGGGGGGAGCTGGGCATGCTCTTCGTCGAGCCGGACGCCATCGGGACGGGTGTCGGCCGGCTGCTCTTCGAGCACGCCGTCGCCGCCGCGCGCGGGCTCGGCTTCACCGTGCTGGAGATCGAGTCCGATCCGCACGCCGAGCCGTTCTACCTGGCGATGGGCGCCGTCCGCACCGGTTCCGTCCCGTCCGGTTCCAGGGCGGGCCGGACGCTGCCGCTGCTGGAGGTCGCCGTCGCCTGACGGCCGCGACGCGGGCGGACGCCTCGCGGGAAGGCCCGGCCCGCCGCAGACCGCACAGCCGGACGCCTCGCGGGAAGGCCCGGCCCGCCGCGCGGACGGTGCGGGCGAGGTCTCCGGGACGGGCGCGGCCGGACGCCCCGCTCATCCCGGCCGCAGGGCGAGGGTGCCGTCCGGCTCCAGGTCCACCTCTGAGCCGAAGCCGCGGCAGACCCGGTCGAGGACGTCCCTGAGCCAGACCCGGTCCGCGTCCGAGGCGTGGCACAGCCGCATCCTGCGGGCCCGCATGGGCACCATCCGCAGCGCGGCCAGGGCCCCGGAGTCCGGCTCCAGCGCCACGAGGTACAGCAGCCGCAGGTCGTCGCGGTACTCCTCGTAGCCGGTGATGCCCTCGTAGTCGTCGATGAGGTCGCCGCAGCCGTACAGCACGAGCCTGCCCCGGTACACCTCGGCGGGCCGGGGGTGGTGGGAGGAGTGGCCGTGCACGACGTCGGCCCCCGCCTCGACGAGCCGGTGCGCGAAGCGGACCTGGTCGCGGGGGACGCCGTAGCCCCAGTTGGAGCCCCAGTGGACGGAGACGACCACGGTGTCGCCGTGCCGTTTGGCCCGCCGTACCCGCTCGGCCGCCTCGGCCGTGCCCGCGTCCGTGCCGGGCACGAAGTCCACGCCGGGCCGGCCGGGGGCCGCGGCCCAGCCCGGCGGGACGCCGCTGGAGGCCATGCCGAAGGAGAAGACCGAAAAACGCCTCCCGCCGGCGGTGACGTCCGCGGGCCGCCGCGCCTCCCGCTCGTCCCGGCCCGCCCCCGCCCGGCGCAGCCCCGCGCGGTCCAGCGCGTCGAGCGTCTCCTCCAGCCCCCGGCGGCCGAAGTCCAGCACGTGGTTGTTGGCCAGCGCGCAGACGTCCGGCCGGGCCGCCGCCAGGCAGGGGAGGTTGTCCGGGCTCATCCGGTAGCACACGGGTTTGCCCGGGGCGAACCCGCCGGCGCGCGTGACGCTCGTCTCCAGGTTCACCACCCGCAGGTCGGGTGCGGCCTCCTCCAGCACCGCCAGGGCGTCCCCCCAGGGCCAGGTGAAGTCGGCCGGGCGCGGCACCGGGCCGCTCGCCGCCTCCGCCAGCGCGACGTAGTCCCGGGCGTCCCGGATGTACGTCTCGCGCAGCGCGGGATCACCGGGGTGCGGGAGGATCTGGTCGACACCGCGGCCGAGCATGACGTCCCCGCAGAGGAACAGCGTCACCGGACCGGCCTGCATATCTCCATCAAATCCGACGCGCGCGGCGGCGGACCCACCGGGTGGGGCGGCCGCCCCGGCGTCCGGTGGGCCGCTCCCACGCCCGGTCCGACGCTCAGGAGGTCTCGAACACGATCCGGCCGATCCGGTCGACGGTGCCGAAGTCACCGGCCGAGGCACGGTTCTTCATCACGGCCACGCTGGTCCCGGTGGCGGTGTCCGCGAAGGCCGCGGTGCCGCCGCTGCCGACCATCCCGAAGAAGGTCCGCGCACCCAGTGCTCCGGTCAGGCCGATCGCGTAGCCCAGCCCCCACGTGGCGGGGGCGCCGGTCACCTCGTCCACCCCCGTCACCGCCGCGGAGGACAGCTCGTGCAGCCGGTCGGCGGAGACGAGCTTCCCGCTCAGCAGCGCGTCGTACATGCGGGCCGCAGCGCGGGCGGTCATCGTGCCGCCCGCCGGGATGTCGGAGCCCAGCACGTCGGCGCGGTTGCTGAAGGCCGCGTCCGGCATCGCCGCCGCGGGGGCGGCGGTGTAGCCGTCGACCACCCGGAAGAACGGGATGCCGGCCAGCATCTCGGCGGGCATCTCCATCGCCGGAGCGGCGTCCTCGATCCTGGCCAGCCGCCCGAGCTCGGTGGCGGGGACACCGAAGAACAGCTCGTCCGCCACGCCGAGCGGCCCGGCCACCTCCTCGCGGAGCACCTGCGAGACGGGCTTGCCGGTCACCCGGCGGACGACCTCACCCAGGATGTAGCCGTAGGTCTGCGCGTGGTAGCCGAACCGGGTGCCCGGCTCCCACCACGGCCTGGCCTCGGCGATCGCGGCGCACATCCGGTCCCAGTCGCACAGGTCCTCCGGTGTGGTGCCGACCGGCACGCCGGGTACGCCGGCCGCGTGCGTCAGCGCGTGCCGTACGGTCACCCGCTCCTTGCCGTGGGCGGCGAACTCCGGCCACACGTCCGCGATCCGCGTCTCGTAGCCGAGGGCTCCGCGCTCGGCCAGCACATGGACGACGGTCGCGGTCACCCCCTTCCCCGTCGAGGTGGCGTAGACCGGGGTGGCGGAGGTGAAGGGGCGGCCGCTCGCCGGGTCGGCGACGCCCGCCACCGCGTCGGCCAGGAGCTCACCGCGCCGGTAGACGGCGACCTGCACGCCGCGTTCGGCTCCGGACTCCACCAGCTCGTCGATGGCGGACTGCACCTGCTTCTGCAGATCGGTCATGCTGGTTCCTCTCCCCAGGCTTCGTAGGTCGCCCATAGGACGAGCGGGCCGCGGAAAAGGAATCGGTCTCCCGCCGGAAAGACGGACGGCCCGTCCCGGCAGGAGCCGGCGGGCCGGACCCCGTGCCCGGCTCCCCTCCCCGGCCGTGCGGACGGCGCCTCAGAGCGAGGAGGGCAGGCCGAACAGGGGGAACCGTTCCTCCCCGAACACGGTGATCTGGGAGATCAGCCCGTCCTCGACCCGCAGCACGCCCACCCACGAAGGCGAGAAACCGGTCTCGCCGGGCCTGCGGAGGTATGCGGCGACCGCGGGTTGCCGGTTCGCGCGGGTCGCCAGCACCCGCCACTCCCCCCATCCCGCCGGTCCTCCCGCGGCCGGGTCCCATCCCGCGACGAAGGCCCCGCGCCCGTGCAGCCAGATCGGCTCCGGCGGCATCGTCTGCACCACGTCGGCCCGCAGCACCTCCGCCAGGATGGACGGATCGGCCCGCTCCACGGCGTCGACGTAGCGCCGCAGGACGGCCCGCTCGGCCTCGGTGGGCTCGACCCCCGCACCCCACTCCAGCCGTCGCTCGGGCAGATGCCTGCGGAGGGCCGGCCTGGCCCGCTGCAGGGCGCTCTTCACCGCGGCGACGGTCAAGCCGAGCGCCTCGGCGGTCTCCTGCGCCGGCCAGCCGAGCACGTCGCGCAGGATCAGCACCGCCCGCTGCCGGGGCGGCAGGTGCTGGATCGCGACCAGGAAGGCCAGTTCGATCGTCTCCTGCTCGATCACCACGTCGGCGGTGTCCAGCAATGCGTCGGGGTACGGCTGGAGCCACGGGACCGCGTCCGCGACCGGCCGGTCGAGCCCGGAGTCGGCCAGGACCGGTGCCGGGCGCGGCCGCGGTCGGCGGGGGTGCGCCCGGAGGTGGTCCAGGCAGGCGTTGGTGGCGATCCGGTACAGCCAGGCCCGGAGGCCGTCCTCGCCGCGCAGCGCGTCGCGCCGTCGCCACGCCCGCAGGAACGTCTCCTGGACCAGGTCCTCTGCCTCGTCGAAGGAGCCGAGCATCCGGTAGCAGTGCACGTGCAGCTCGCGCCGGTGCTCCTCCAGGCGCTCGCCGAACCCGTCCACCGCCGTCACCGCCCCGTGCACCGGACGGTCCCCGTCACCGCGCCCGTCCCCGCACGCCCTCGGTCCGCCCGCAGGCCGGCGAGCCCGGAGCGTCGCGGCGCCCGGCCGCGGCTCGCCGCCGTTGTGAGGACAACGCTCATGGCCCGCAACCCGCTAGTGACGACCGATGGGGTGGGCGGCCTCGTGCGCCTCGACCAGCTGCTTGGGCGCGGTCAGGCACCACGCCTCGGTGACCAGCTCGAACAGCTCGTCGGCCTCGATCTTGTCCAGGTGCACCACGACCCAGCCGAACCGGCCGGCGGTGAACTGGACCTCGAAGACCTCCGGCCGCTCCGCCACCAGCGCGATCTGCTCCTGAATCGTCGACTTGAGGCCGACGGTCTCCGTCCGCTCCCACAGGTAGCCGAAGCCCTTGCCGCGGACCTTCAGCGAGATCCAGTCACCGCCGGGGCTCTGCTTCACCTCGGGCAGCCGGTCCAGCATCTTCAGGAACTCGTCAACAGTCACACCCATGGGCCCTGGCCTATCAGCAGGCTCCGACATTTTCCGCGCCGCCGTACCTCCGGCCGCCGGCGGGGCGCCGGAGGCGTCGCCGTACGGCGGCGCGGCAGCGGCTCGGCGGCGGCGCGGAGACCGGAGGCGGGCCCGGAACCGTTCAACCGCGGGGCCGGAGCACGGAGTACAGGACCTGGTCGTGCCAGCGGCCGCCGCGCCACTGCGCCTCGCGGACGACTCCCTCGCGCTCGAATCCCGCCTTCTCCAGCGCGCGCTGCTCGGCGAGGTTGGCGATGTCGGTGAAGGCCTGGACGCGGTGGGCCCTGGTGTGGTCGAACAGGTAGGCGACGAGCCGCCGCTGCGCCTCGGTCCCGATGCCGCGTCCCCGGAGACCGGGCCTGAGGCCGATGGCGATCGTCCAGCACCAGGAGGTGACCGGCCGTCCCCAGGAGCCCTTGAACCACTCGACGCGGCCGGCGACCTCCTCACCGGCGCAGACCGTCAGCGTGCCGCCCTCGTCCCCCAGCAGGCCCGTCTCGGCGAACGCGCGGCGCAGCCTGACCGGATCCTGGTGGCCGAACCACTGGTAGGGGCCGGTGCCCTCCGGTGTGGAGAACTCCTCCTCGAAGATCTGAAGATCGTCGTGCCGGACGGGACGCAGCACCACGCTCACCGTTCGGATCCCTCCTCGATCGGGGCCGGATGCAAGGATCATGAACCTTACCGGGGTGCGGTGACCCGGTGGAAACGGCTCCCCGTCCGGCGCCGGCCCGCCCGGGGTGCCGTGCCCCGGCCGGCGCCGGATCGTCCCGCCCGGCACGCCGAGGTCGAGGCGGCCGGGATCCGCTCGCCGCGCGTGAGGAGGATCCCCACGGCGACCGGATCCACGGGGTCAACCGGATTTCCCGGGGCGCGTGGACCGCCGTGGGCGATCAGGCGCTTCCGGGATCCCCGCCCCGGCCCCGCCGGAGCCACCGGACGAGTGAGCGTCTGCGGCGCGGCGGCTCGGCGGGGACGGCGGGCGTCTCCTCGGCGGGGTGGGCGGCCCGCCACTCGGCGACGACCCCCTCCACGTCGAAGGGCGGCTGGTAGAGCGGCGGGCCGGACAGGACCTTCCGGTGGCCCTCCTCGATCCTGCCGTTGACCTCCTCGATGATCCTGCGGGCCTCTGCCTCCGTGCGGGCCGCCACCGCCGCCGCCCGGGCCTCCTCGGCCTCCTTGCGCAGCGCGAGCGTGCCGGGCAGCGGGAACGACAGGTTCTCCGCCTCCAGCTTCTGCTTGATCCACCACATCTCGTCGTACGGCCTGCCCTCACCGGGCAGGGGCTTGCCCGCCCCCGGCAGGTCGTCGAACTCCCCGCGCTCGGCGGCCTCGCGGATCTGCCGGTCGACCCACGTCTCGAAGCCGACCCCGAGCGGCTTGCGCTCCGTCACGAACCCCACCCCCATGCCGAGACCGGCGGCTCCTTCGAGGATAACCAGCGGTCCGGCGGCGCCCGGCCCGCGCGCCGCCGTACCCTCCCCCGGCCCGCTCGGAGAGGTGAGGTGAGGCCGGTGGCAGAGGTGAGGCCGGCGGCACCGGGGGCAGGACGGCGGTGTGCGAGTAGTGGCCCTGTCCGACACCCACGCGCCGCGGCGCTGGAAGTCCTGTCCGCCCCGCGTCGCGGAGCACCTGCGCGGCGCCGACCTGATCCTGCACGCCGGGGACGTCTGCACCGCGGGCGTGCTCGACGAGCTGGCCGCCTACGCGCCCGTCCACGTGGTCAAGGGCAACAACGACGGACCGGACGTGGTCGCGCCCGAGACGCTCGAACTCGACCTGGACGGGCTCCGCGTGGCGATGGTCCACGACAGCGGCCCGGCGCGGGGACGGCTGTCCCGGCTGCGCCACCGGTTCCCCCGGGCCGACCTGGTCGTCTTCGGGCACTCGCACATCCCCCTCGACGAGAGCGGGGACGGCCTGCGCATCTTCAACCCCGGCTCCCCCACCGACCGCCGCCGCCAGCCCCACGGCACCCTGGGTCTGCTCCGGATCGCGGGCGGCGTGCTGGAGGAGGCGAGGATCGTGCCGGTCACCTGACCCCGCCCGGCGGCCCGCCGGGGCGGGGCACGGTCCCGGTCGGCGCGGGTACGGCCGGGCCCGGCCGCGGGGGTTGCGCTCCGCGGCCGGGCCCGGGGTCGAGCGGTCAGAGGGTGAGTGCGGCGGAGAGGGCGGGCAGGTAGCCCCGGGCGTGGCCGGTGGCGGTCGGGTGGACGGTGGCGCCGCTGATCCAGGGGGCGGAGGTGCAGATCTCGTGGCCCGCGAACGCCGCCCGGGCGTCCGCGAAGGTGAACCCGGCGGCCGCGGCGCGGGCGGCGATGACCTCGTTCAGCCGGTCGGCGCCGCCGTTGATGATCGACCGCTTGGTCGCGCTCGGCCCGCCGAGGCAGATCCCGCCGTCCTTGTAGAGGCGGGGGTAGCCGAGCACCACGACCTTCGCCTGCGGGGCGCGCGCCCTGATCTCGGCGTAGAGGGCGTCGAGCTCGCCCGGGAGCACGTTCTGGGCGTACTCGAGTCCCTTGTTCACCGCGTTCCGGCACGCGGTCGTGGTGGAGAGCAGGCAGTTCAGCATCGTGTCGGCGAAGCCGACGTCGTTGCCGCCGATCGTGATGCTGACCAGGGTGGTGGAGCCGTCGAGAGCCGACAGCTGGTTGTTGCGCACGTCCGGGATCTTGGCGCCGCCGCAGGCGACGAACCTGAAGGCCGCCGGTGAGTTGGCCGCCGCCCACCTCTGCGGGTAGGCGTTGGCGCTGCGCGTGCACAGCACGTTGGTGTAGTTCCCGGCTCCGGTGCCGGAGGAGTAGGAGTCGCCCAGGGCGACGTACGTCTCGGCCGCCGCATGCGAGGCGGAGGTACCGAACAGCGACGCAGCGCCGAACGCGAGGGCGGCCAGGGCCGTGGAGACGGCACGGTGAAGACGCATGGGGTTCTCCAACCGCTGGGGGGTATTACTCACTAGTTTTACGCCGGAGTAACGTAAGAGTAAAAGGTGTGCGCCCTGTGAACGTGCACAGTAATCCGCCCACGAGGTTGTACCGACGCACAATCCCGGCGGGGCGGCCGCATACGCCGCGTGCGCGGAGCGGCGTCTCAGGTCAGGTGCGGGGAGCGGCGGCGAGCAGCCGTTCGCAGGCGTCCAGCAGGCGCCGCCGGAGCGGCCGCGCCCGCTCGGCGAACGCCCGCTGCTCTGCGGCGTACTCGGCCCGCCCCTCGGGCGTCTCGATCCGGATCGGCCGGTAGCCGAGCGCGCCCAGGTCGTACGGGCTCGCCCGCATGTCCACGGCGCGGATGTCGCGGGCCAGCGCGAAGCAGTCGGCGACGAGCTCACCGCTCACCAGCGGCGACAGCTTGTACGCCCACTTGTACAGGTCCATGTTGGCGTGCAGGCAGCCGGGCTGCTCCAGTTCGGGCTGCCGCTCCCGCGCCGGCTGCAGCACGTTGAGCGGGCGCGCCTCGGGGGTGAAGAAGCGGAAGGCGTCGAAGTGGCTGCACCGCACCCCCCGCGTCTCCACGACCCGGGCGATCTCCTCGCCGCCGAGCCGGAGCGGCCAGGCGCCGTGCCGCACCCGCGCGGCCTTGTAGACCATCGCCCACTCGTGCAGGCCGAAGCAGCCCAGATACGCCGGGCGCGACGCGGTGGCGGCCAGCAGCCGCGCGATCCACTCCACGGACGCCCCGCGCCGCTCCAGCAGCGCCGCGGTGTCGAGCGTCGCCCCCTCAGGGGTGTCGAGGTAGTCGCGGCCGAAGCCGGTCGCCCCCTTCAGCACCACCCCGGCGCCCGGGTGCCACCGGCGCAGTTGCGCCGGCCGGTGCCCGTAGTAGGTGAACAGGAAGTCCTCGACGGGATGGGTCTCGCCCCGCTCCCTGCGCGCCAGGTGCGGCGCCGTCCACGCCTCCACCCGCCGCCGGTGGGCCTCCGCCCGGGCCCGCCACTCCTCCGGCTGCAAAACCTCCACCGTCGAATGGTATTCGCGCACCGGCAGTGCCCTCCCCCGCACGTCCCGGCCTGCCCCGCTCCCGCCGGGCCCGCCGTGCGCCGGAAGGGTCTCCGGGTCACGCCAGGTGGAACCAGTGAATGCGCCTGCACTCGGTGCACACGAAGCACGTGGCGTCGCGGTTGGCCCAGTCGAGGCCCATGAAAGTCATTCCCGTGGTCTGGAGCTTCCACCGGTGGTATTCGAAGGTCTCGTTGCGGCAGGTGTCGCACTGCAGAGCGAGACCGTTGGGAAGTGTCACCGGCTGGGGCTCGTTCATGAAGAGATGATAACCACCGGTCAGCGGCCGTCCAGCCCTTCGACCGGAGGCCGGCGCTTCATCTGAGGCGGGCGGAGAACCGCCCGCGCCGCGCTCGGCGGGCACGTCTCCCGGACATCCCCCGCTCATTTGTTTTCGGTCTTCTTCTATTCCGATTTTCCGTTTCAACCATTCACGGAATAGACGAGGAGGAGTAATCCACGTGACGGATAAACGCTCCCTCGCGAGGAGGACGACCCGGCGATCACGCAGCGGCCACCATGAGATCGCCGTCGCCTGCCGCGGTTCTTCCCCCGCCGCAGGCGCCGCGTGGACGAGGTCGGCGCACCGCCGGCCCGATGACCGGCGTGCACCGTCACCCCATGCGTTCCCGACATCCGGGACGCCACCCGAAAGGAAGCCGAAGAACGTGAAAACGCGCAAGAAGGCCCTGCTCGCCACGGCGGCGACGGCGGCTTTCGCCCCCCTGGCCCTGGTGCCGGCGACCGCCGCCACCGCCGCGGCGTCCACTGCCGCGAGCTACACGGTCCAGGTCCAGCTCCAGACCGTCAACACCGTGAAGGAATCGTCCGGCGTCCGCTTCACCTGCCCCGCCGGTCAGGTGATGACCGGCCGCGCGCACTCCGGGGACGAGAACGGCTACACGAAGTACTCCTGCAGCCGGATCCTCATCAACGGCGAGCAGGTGACGGTGGAGCCCCGGAACTGGAGTCCCGAGGAGAGGGAGAACAACTCGTTCTTCGAAGCCCCGCAGAACCAGGTCATCATCGGCAGGTTCCACGAGGGGGACGAGAACGGCTACACGAGCTATCGCGCGGCCGCGCTGTGGTGGCAGGGCAGGCAACTGCGGATCGTCCCGGGGCCGTGGGGCTCGAACCTGCGTGAGAGCAACCATTCCGTGTCGGCGAGCCCCTACCACGTCATGATCGGCCGGAGGCACTCCGGAGACGAGAACGGCTACACGAGCTACCGGTTCGGCTCGGTCGTCGTCGACGGCTGAGACCCCGCACCCCCTCACCCGTCGCCGCCCCGCGCGGAGGCTCCCGCCACCGGAGTCTCCGCCCGGGGCGGTCACCGGAAAGTCGTGACGCGGCCGGGTGTGGCAGTCCCGCCGCTCGCGCCGCCGGAATTCGAATTCGAAAGCGATTCCCGCTGAATCGCCGCCCATAGGGGCATGCGGTTCTCCACGAAGGGCAGGAAAGATGAGAGTTCGTCGCACGATCGCGACGGCGTTGACGGCCGGTGGGCTCGCCTTCGGCGCCGCGGCCCTCTCCGCCACGGCCGCATCCGCGCAGACCACCCCGTCATGGCACCTCGCCGGTTACCACCAGTACAACGAGCAGTGCTTCAGAACCGGTTTCAGAGCCATCACGAGCGGCGGGATCGTCCAGGATTTCAAATGCGAGCTCGTCGGATCCCGGTTCGCCCTCTACCTCTTCTATTAGAATCCGCCGGATCTTCTGTCAGCCCGCCGGATTCCGGCGGGGACCGGCGGAAGGTCCGCCTCGGCCGGTCAGGCGTCCGGCCCGCCACCCGGCGGGCCGGATCCCCGGGCCGGGGCGCGCCGTTCTCGCACCAGCAACCGACCGTCAGGATATCCTGACGGTCGTGACGTTCACCTGTCCTGACATCCCCGACCACGAGGGCTTCGCCGCTCCGGTGCTCCCCACCGGCGAGCCGGCGCCGTCCGCCAGCGCCTTCACCAAGACCTTCGTCGGCTACCAGGCCGCCTGCTCCTGCGGCTGGACCGACCAGCGCCGCTTCCCCGCCACGCCGGAGGGGACCAAGGAGGCGGAGTACCGGTGGTGGAGCCGGCACGCCGCCCCGCTGCTCGCCGCCGCGCCGCCCGCCGAACTGGTGACCAGGTCGAACCTCCTGTGCGAGCGGATCGTCACGCTCGCCGCCGAACGCCCTCTCGCCGCCCTCACCCTGCTGTCCCAGATGGAGGGCTGGCAGCGCACCCTGCTCGAGCACGCCGTCGCCGGGGCGCGGGAGGCGGGCGCCTCCTGGGCGCAGGTGGGGGCCGCGATGGGCATCTCGAAGCAGAGCGCCCACGAGCGGTTCAGCGCGCACGTGAGCGCGTGATCCGCCGCCGGTCCCCATCGCACGGGCGTCCGGCGGGCGGACAGGATCGGCCGGGAGGGCGCGCCCCTATGGAGAACCGTCGCCACGGGTCCGGTCCTGGGGACGGGACCGGGAAGAGCCGTCGGAGCGCCCCTCCACCGGCCGTCTCCCGGACCGCGGCAGGCGGGCGATCAGACCGACCGGCAGGGAGACGAGCACCGAGACGATCGAGGCGACCGGGAACACGGCGAACCAGCCCACCGCCCACAGGACACCGGCGAAGCCCTCCCCCGCGTCCAGACCGTCCGGGCAGTGGCGCTGCGCCCGGGCCACCAGGACGAGATCGAGGAACATCCTGAGCACCGCCCAGATCAGCGCGGCGGCCACCAGCACCCCGCAGCCCTTGGCCCAGAAGACATCACTCGCTGCGGGTTCGTCCCTCTCCGTCACGGCACGATCGAAACAGACCTCCGTGATGGCCGGGCGCAGAGAACGTGAGGATCCGGTGCAGATCCCCTCCGGGGACGCGGCGCGCGGCGGAGACCGCCTGAGAGGCACCCCGGAGGCATGGGCCGCTCCGGGGCCCCTCGCCGATCGGCGGGGCGCGCCGAGGAACCCCGCGATGAGCGCGTTGACCCGGTCGGGGGACTGGCGGTTGGACCAGTGCCCGTCGTCCTCGAGGATCTCGAGCCGGGCATCCGGAACCAGCGCGGCGGCGGCCCTGGTATGCCGGAGCTTGACGCCGATGTCCCTGTCACCCTGGAGCGTTTTTCATCCTGAGCGGCGGTTCTCTTCGATGAGCTGCAGGACGACGATGGCCTGGACGATCGCGGTGGCGCGGCGTGGGCCGGGGCAGTACCTTCCAGGCCCTCGGAGTCGCAGTGGCACGTTCCCCGATCGCCCGGGTACGGGCGCGGGAGCGGTTGACGGGCCTTTGGTTGCGCGACAGGCGCGGACGGTGCCGGTGGCGCTTGGAACGGCGTGCGGATCGTGCCACACGCGCCCTGGTACCCCCGGTCGGCGAAGACCGGGACGCCGGCGCCGGTCGATCGGAAGGAGCGCGCCGTCACCGACGGCGTAGGCCAGGCGGGATGCCTCCCGTACGGCGGTGTGCACGTCATCGGCCAGGCCGCCCCGATCTGGGCCATCAGGTGTCGGCGTACGGGTTCCGGCGCAGAGTCGGGTACACCGAATACGCAGAGGCCGGAGGCGGAAGCGTTGGGCGGCCAGCCTGTCGGCCCGCGTTTGCCATTCACGACGCGTAATCATGGATATGGGCTGACGCCCGGATCGTGGCAGATCCGACTGCCGGTTCATCGGTTGTCCGTGTGCGACCGAAGGTCGTGCAGCGATCGGTCGAGTGGCGCGGGAAGATGCGTCAAAGTGGCGCCCCGCCGATGCTCAACTCATTGCCGTCCAAGTCGCGGAACTCGGCCTTGCGTACCCCGTTGGGATAGGTCTCCCGCCTGGCTGGCTCGATCCCGCGTTCCGCGGCGGCGGCGACGAAGGTGTCGAGGTCGTCCACGAAAATGGTGACCAGGGCGTGACCTGCGTGTTCGGGTCGGTGCTCGACGAAGATCGACCGATGCTCGGCCAGTTCCCACACGGCTTCGGTGTCACCGGCCACGTAGGCCGGTGCGGTGCCGAGCAGCCTCTCATACCAGGCGAGGGCTGCGGGATAGTCGCTGACTGGGATTCCGGCGTAGAGATCGATCGGCATCCGAACAGAGTAACGGCGGCACCTGTGGGCGAGCACACTCTCGTCGTCTGAATCCGGAAGCCAACAGGGCAGACCGGCGTGGCGGCGTGGGCCTGGAGGGACGGCGCCGCCGCGCCTCTACCCGCATCGCCCTCCTCCGCTCCGGGTGCCTTCCGGCCGGCCAGGTCATCCGACGGCAACCCGATCCGGAGCGCAAGCCCGTCAGCGTTGAGCACCGGAAGCGGGGCGGCAGCCTTCTTTCACGGCCGTAGCCGCACCGCCGCCTCGATCCGGCCGCCGATTCCGATGATCGCAAGCACGATGGCCATGGGCGCGAAACTCTCGTTCCCGTTCAGCGCGGAAAGGAATTCCACGACTCCGGCCAGGAAGATCAAGGCGCTACTGACGCCACGAACCGCGTAAACGTTATTGCGAGGCTTGCGAGACGGAGCGATGGCTCCCAGAGCCTGGATAGCCGATTCCGTACCTCTGGATTCACGAATGTGCTCGAAGGACGCAGTGGAAGGTTCACTCATAAGATCACAATGCCACGATGGTGGTCGCGGACAGGACTCTCGCTCCCATTTGAGCAGTGACACGGATCTCGGAGCGGCGGGTCCATCCGGCGGACCGGGCCGTGCGCGCGGATGAGGCTCTGGCGGGAGAGGCCGGGGCGCTTGCAGTGCTGGTGGAAGCGCGTGGGGTCGTCGGCGTCGGGAGCACGTCGGCGTTGGTAGCGAAGGCCAGTTGTCACTGAGCGATGCGGCCGACACGCGACTGATCGGAAAGCAAAGGCCCTTGACCTGTTCTCCCGGGTCAGGGGCCTTCTGGTGGGCGCTACCGGGTTCGAACCAGTGACACCTCGCTTGTAAGGCGAGTGCTCTACCACTGAGCTAAGCGCCCCGACGTCCCGTCCGCGGACGGGATGCGTGCAGACGGGATACAACCTTACGGCACCGCGGAGGTCTTCGGCACATCGAGCGCCCAGGACGCCCTCGCGTCCGGCACTCCGGCCGCCCGCCAGCCGAGCAGCGCCGCGCCGAGCATGCCCGCCGAGACCCCGAGGGCGGCCTTGCGCAGCGGTGGGGCGCTGCGGAAGGTCAGCCGCTCACCGAGGCGGGCGGCCAGCGGGTCGGAGAGCAGGGGCCCGGCCTCGGCCAGACCGCCGCCCAGCACGATCGCGGAGGGGTCCAGCAGGAGCGTGTAGGTCGCCAGGGCCAGCGACAGGGCCTCGACCGCGTCGTCCCACACCTTGACCGCCACCGGGTCGCCGGCCGCGGTCAGCGCGGCGACCCGCTCCGCGGTGGCGGGGGACGCCGCACGGGCCGAGTAGCGGCGGGCGACGGCCGCGGCGGAGGCGTAGGTCTCCAGGCAGCCGGTCTGGCCGCAGGCGCACCGCTCGCCCTCCGGGAAGACCGGGATGTGCCCGATCTCCCCGGCCCAGCCGGACGTGCCGCCGTACGGCCCGCCCTTGATGATCATCGCGCCCGCGATGCCGGTGCCGATCGGCAGGAACAGGAAGTCGGTCAGCTCCCGGCCGGCTCCGAGCACGCTCTCGGCCAGGCCGCCGGTGCGCACGTCGTGACCGAGCAGGACGGGGACGTCCAGCGGGACGAGGCCGGTCGCGGGGACGTCGCGCCAGCCGAGGTTGGCGGCGTAGAGCGCGGTGGCCGTCGCGTCGTCCACCAGTCCCGGTACGGCGATGCCGACCGCCGCGGGCGCCCGCCCGAGCAGCGAGGAGCCCCGCGCGGCCAGGTCGCCGACGAAGGAGCGGATGGCGGCGACCACGTTCTCCGGGCCGCCCTCGGCTCCGGTCGGGCGGCGGTCGGTCGCGACCACTTCGCCGGAACGGGTGACGACGCCGCCCTTCATCGAGGTGCCGCCGACGTCGACGGCCACCACGTACCCGCTGTCCTCGCTGTACTGGCTCATCCCGGCCTTTCCCGTCACCGGCGCCCCTTCCACGCGTCGGGGCGCACGCCGGATCACCCTAACCCAGGGTGATCCGGGTCAGGCGGGGGAGAAGCGCCCGAGCACGCGGTCCAGCGCCGCCGCGACCTCGTCGGCCAGGCCGTCGGGCCGCTCCGGGGCCGCCGGGGGCCGTTCGGCGAGCCGTACCGCGCCGCAGGAACGGCACTCCACCTCGCCGAGGCGGCAGATGAGCGCGATGGAGCCGCACGAGGCGCAGGTGTCGAGGTCGAGGTCGTGCACACGCTGGCAGTCCGGGCAGATCAGCACCTGGGTCTGCCGGCGCACCCCGCGCTTCCACGGGCTGGCGCCGCGGACCGGGTCGGTCTGCCGGGCCCCGCACGAGAAGCAGGGCATGATCGCCTCCGAGTGGTCGAGATCGGCGGGTGCGGACCGCCCCGCCGGGTCACCGCTTAGGAAAGTCCGGCGAGCACCTTGCGGTACTCGGCGATGTCACGTGCTTCCGGGATCGGGTTCACGACGCGCCAGCGGACCACGCCCTCGCCGTCGATGACGAAGGTACCCCGCAGGGCGACGCCCTTATCCTCGTCGAACACACCGTACGCCCGCGCGACCTGGCCGTGCGGCCAGAAGTCCGACAGGAGCGGGAAACGGTAGCCCTCCTGGTCGGCCCAGGCCCGGTGGGCGAACACCGAGTCGACCGAGACGGTGAGGACCCGCACGTCCTCGGGGAGCTCCGGGACGAGTTCGTCCCGGACGGCGGCGAGCTCGCCGCGGCAGACACCGGTGAACGCGAGGGGGTAGAAGATCAGCAGGACCTTCCCGCCCCGGAGGCCGGAGAGCCTGACCGGAGCGCCGTGCTGGTCCTGCAGCTCGAAGTCCGGCGCCGGTGACCCCACCTCGACAGACATGCCCGCTGGTCCTCTCCCCTGATGGTGGACGAACACCATCATCCTGCCGTACGGCTCACGCGAGCCGTACGGCAGGGTGGACCGTTACCGGACCCCTTACCGGCGCGCCTTGGGTGTGACCAGTCGCGTCCCCGACCAGTCCGGCGCGGCACTGATGCTGCTGGTCTGCGACAGACCCGCGGTCGCGGCGTCCTCCCCGATGTCACTGGGCTCCACGTGGCCCTCTCGACCGGCCTTGGGAGTCAGCAGCCAGATCTGGCCGCCGTCGGTCAGGTTGGTCACCACCCCGCTCAGGGCGTCGAACAGGTCACCATCACCGTCCCGCCACCACAGCAGCACGACGTCGACGACGTCCTCGTAGTCCTCGTCGACCAGTTCGTTGCCGGTCAGCTCCTCGATGGAGTCGCGCAGATCGTCGTCGACGTCCTCGTCCCATCCGACTTCCTGCACCACTTGACCCGGCTTGAGGCCGAGCCGTTCGGCCAGGCTGCGTTCACCCTGCGCCTGACCCGCGGTCGCGCTCACGTCTATCCCTCCTGCTTCGATGGCCCCGCCTCCGTACGGCGGTGCTCACAGTGCTTCGGCACAGTCCACACGCTGTGACCCTCAGTCGTCAACGGTCGCCACGGCAACGACTGGGCCACGCGCGAATCACCCCGGCAAAAACGACAACCGGACCTGCCGCTCGCGGTTGTCGACGTTGAGGTCCACCACGGCGACCGACTGCCACGTGCCCAGCGCGAGCCTCCCGGCGAGAACCGGGACGGTGGCGTACGGAGGGACGAGGGCCGGCATGACATGCGACCTCCCATGCCCCGCAGAGCCGTGCGCATGTCTCCACCGGTCGTCCGCCGGGAGCAGGTCCGCGAGCGCGGCGAGCAGGTCGTCGTCGCTGCCCGAGCCGAGCTCGATCAGCGCGACGCCCGCGGTCGCGTGGGGGACGAAGACGTGCAGCAGGCCGTCGCCCCCGCACGACCGGGCGAACTCCTCGCATTCGGCGGTGATGTCGTGCACCCGCTCGCGGGAGCCGGTCACCACCTCGATCAGCTGTGATCTCACACGCGGAATCCTATGAGCCGCGCCGGGACCGGCTCACGGCCGCGCCCCCGCCGGGAGCACGATCGCGTCCGGTCCCGGGACCACCAGGCCGGTGTGGCCGTCGTCGAACCGCACCAGGTAGGGAGGGGTCCCGTCGTCCCCGCGGACCTCGATGACCTCTCCTCTGCGGTCGTGGTGGCCGACCGCGTCACCGTGGACCAGGATCTGGTCCCCCACTGTCGCGCGCATCCGTCGCTCCTCCTTCCTCAGTCGCGCCCCGACCTCACTTCCAGGGTCGTACCCAGCGCTTCCGCGGAAAAGAGCGGCCCCGGTGTTACCTTTGACGTTCATTCGTCCTACGATCGGTGGTCTAGGCCACACTGCCGCTCCTGCCAGCGGCGACATCCTGGTTACCGGTCAGTAGAGATGCACTTTCCGGGGTAAGAGACCAGGATGGATGGTGACCGACACCAGACAAAAGTCCATCCTCGGAAGGCGAGACCCAGTGGCTTCCGGACGCCAGCGTTTCTCGATCATCAGTGACGGCCTACCCAGCCAGCTCCCTGATGTCGACCCCAGCGAGACCCAGGAGTGGCTCGAGTCGCTCGACAACGTCATCAAGACGGAGGGCCGGACTCGGGCCCGGTACTTGATGCTCCGCCTCTTGGAGCGGGCCCGCGAGCACCAGGTCGGCGTCCCCGGCCTGCGCAGCACGGACTACATCAACACGATCCCGCCGGAGCGGGAGCCGTGGTTCCCCGGCGACGAGCACGTGGAGCGGCGCATCCGCGCCTACATCCGGTGGAACGCCGCGGTCATGGTGACCCGGGCCAACGCCCGCACCAACGTCGGCGGCCACATCGCCACCTACGCCTCGGCCGCGTCCCTCTACGAAGTGGGCTTCAACCACTTCTTCCGGGGCAAGGACCACGGCGAGTCGGGCGACCAGGTCTTCTTCCAGGGCCACGCGGCCCCGGGCATCTACGCCCGGGCCTTCCTGGAGGGCCGCCTCAACGAGGCCCAGCTCGACGCCTTCCGCCAGGAGCTGTCGCACGGCTTCCGCGGCCTGCCCTCCTACCCGCACCCGCGCCTCATGCCGGACTTCTGGGAATACCCCACGGTCTCCATGGGCCTCGGCCCGATCAGCGCGATCTACCAGGCCCGGTTCAACCGCTACCTGCTGAACCGGAAGATCAAGGACACCAGCCGCAGCCACGTCTGGTGCTTCCTGGGCGACGGCGAGATGGACGAGCCGGAGTCGCTCGGCGCGATCGGCGTGGCCGCCCGCGAGGAGCTCGACAACCTCACCTTCGTCATCAACTGCAACCTGCAGCGCCTGGACGGCCCGGTCCGCGGCAACGGAAAGATCATCCAGGAGCTGGAGACCTACTTCCGCGGCGCCGGCTGGAACGTCATCAAGGTCGTCTGGGGCCGCGACTGGGACCCGCTGCTCGCGGCCGACGTCGACGGCGTGCTCGTCAACCAGATGAACACCACGCCCGACGGCCAGTTCCAGACCTACTCCGTCGAGTCGGGCGCCTACATCCGCGAGAACTTCTTCGGCGGCGACCCCCGCCTGCGCAAGATGGTCGAGCACCTGTCCGACGACGACATCCGCAAGCTGTCGCGCGGCGGCCACGACTACCGCAAGGTCTACGCGGCCTTCAAGGCGGCCCGCGAGCACGTCGGCCAGCCGACGGTCATCCTCGCCCAGACCATCAAGGGCTGGACGCTCGGCAAGGACTTCGAGGCGCGCAACGCGACGCACCAGATGAAGAAGATGTCCAAGGCCGAGCTGAAGGAGTTCCGCGACCGGCTCTACCTGCCGATCCCCGACTCCGCGCTCGAGGCCGACCTGCCGCCCTACTTCCACCCGGGCGAGAACGACCCCGAGATCGCCTACATGAAGGAGCGCCGCGCGGCCCTGGGCGGCTTCCTGCCCCGGCGCACGGTCCGCGCCAAGCCGATCAAGCTGCCCGGCGAGGACGCCTACGCCCAGCTGCGCAAGGGCTCCGGCAAGCAGAACGTCGCCACCACGATGGCGTTCGTCCGCCTGCTCAAGGACCTCATGCGCGACAAGGAGATCGGCCACCGCTTCGTGCCGATCATCCCTGACGAGGCCCGCACCTTCGGCCTCGACGCGATCTTCCCGACCGCGAAGATCTACTCGCCGCACGGCCAGACCTACGAGGCCGTGGACCGCGAGCTGCTGCTGTCCTACAAGGAGTCGACCGAGGGCCAGATCCTGCACGAGGGCATCAGCGAGGCCGGCTCGATGGCCTCGGCGATCGCCGCCGGCACGTCGTACTCCACGCACGGCGAGCACATGATCCCGGTCTACATCTTCTACTCGATGTTCGGCTGGCAGCGCACCGGCGACCAGATGTGGCAGATGGCCGACCAGATGGGCCGGGGCTTCCTGCTCGGCGCCACGGCCGGCCGCACCACGCTGAACGGCGAGGGCCTGCAGCACGAGGACGGCCACACCCCGCTGATCGCCTCGACGAACCCCGCGGCGGTCTCCTACGACCCGGCGTGGGCGTTCGAGATCGGGCACATCGTCCGGGACGGCCTGCGCCGGATGTACGGCGAGGCGCCGGAGGACGTCTTCTACTACCTGACCGTCTACAACGAGCCCTACCCCCAGCCGGCCGAGCCCGCCGACCTGGACGTCGACGGCCTGCTCAAGGGCCTGTACCGGTTCGCCCCGGCCCCGCAGGTCCAGGGACCGAAGGCCAACATCCTGGCCTCCGGCGTGGCCGGCCCGTGGGCGATGGAGGCCCAGCGCATGCTGGCCGAGGAGTGGGGTGTGGCCGCCGAGGTCTGGTCGGCCACCTCCTGGACGGAGCTGCGCCGCGAGGCGCTGGCCGTCGAGGAGCACAACCTGCTCAACCCCGACGCCGAGCAGCGCGTGCCGTACGTGACCCGGGCGCTGTCGAAGGCCCAGGGCCCGTTCGTGGGCGTCAGCGACTACATGCGCGCGGTGCAGGACCAGATCGCCCGGTGGGTGCCCGGCGACTGGGCCTCGCTCGGCACCGACGGCTTCGGCCTGTCGGACACCCGCTCGGCGCTGCGCCGCCACTTCCACGTGGACGCGGCCTCGATCACCCTGGCCGTGCTCACCCAGCTCGCCCGGCGCGGGGAGGTCAACGAGGAGGTGCTGCGCGAGGCCATCTCCCGCTACCACCTGAAGAACGGTGTGACCGAGGCCGGGGGCGCCGAGAGCAACGACACCCAGTCCATGGGTCTGTGAGATCCTGCCGGGTGGGGTCCGCCGGCGGACCCCACCCGGGACGGGGGACGGGCTCGTTCCTCCCGGGGACCGATCCTTAGGGGGGATGCACGTCATGCGAGGAATCCCGGCGACGGCCGCGACCGCGGCGCTGTCGATGGCGCTGGCCGCCACACTGGCCGCCTGCGGCGCCGGGGAGGACGGCGGGCGCGAGGGCGGGACGGCGGCCCCGAGCGCCGCCGCCACGACGCCGGGCGCGATCGCCTGGGCGCCCTGCACCGACATCAAGCGCCCCGGGGGCCAGCGCGCCACCCCGGAGCCCGGCGAGGAGTGCGGGAAGCTCACCGTGCCGCTCGACTACGCCGACCCCGCCGCGGGGACGATCGACATCGCCCTCATCCGCTTCAAGGCCACCGGCCCGGGGGAGCGCATCGGCTCGCTGCTGTTCAACTTCGGCGGCCCCGGTGCCTCCGGCGTGGACACCCTGGCCCAGGCCGCCAAGGCCTTCGGTGCCCTGCGCACCCGCTACGACCTGGTCAGCTTCGACCCGCGGGGGGTGGAGCGCAGCTCCGGAGTCCGGTGCGGCGGCACCGCGGAGATGGACGAGTACACCTCGGTGGACAGCGTGCCCGAGGACGCGGCCGAGCGCGCCGAGATCGAGAAGGTCGTCGAGGGGTTCGCCGACGCCTGCGAACAGACCTCCGGGAAGGTCCTGCCGTACATCGGCACCGTGAACGCCGCCGAGGACATGGAGCGCATGCGCGCGGCTCTGGGCGACGCGAAGCTCAACTACGTCGGCATGTCGTACGGCACGCACCTGGGCGCGGTCTACGCGACCCGCTACCCGAAGAACGTGGGCCGCTTCCTGCTGGACGCGCCGATGGACCCCAGCCTCTCGATGCGCGAGCACACCCTTGCCCAGACGGCCGGCTTCCAGCAGGCCTACGAGTCCTTCCTGAAGGACTGCGTCAAGGACGGCCAGTGCAAGATCGGCGCCGACGCCGACGCCGCGGACGGGAACGTCACGGCGATGCTGGAGAAGCTGGACGACAAGCCCCTGGCGGTCGGCGGCCGGGAGCTCACCCAGGGTCTCGCGGTCACCGCCATCGCCTCGGCCCTCTACTCGGAGCAGACCTGGCCCTTCCTCGACCAGGCGCTGAGCACGGCGATGCGGGGTGACGGGCAGGGGCTGATGTTCCTGGCCGACACCTACACCGGCCGCGAGCCCGACGGCTCCTACAGCACGATCATGAGCAGCTTCCCGGCCATCAGCTGCGTGGACACCGCGGAGCGGCCCGACGAGGCGGAGCTGCTCAAGACCGAGAAGGAGGCGCTGAAGGTCTCCCCGCTGTTCGGCAGCGCCGGCATGGGGAGCGTCTGCTCCTCCTGGCCGGTCGCCGGCAGCGACGAGTCGAAGAAGATCGACGCCTCCGGCTCCGCGCCCATCATGGTGATCGCCGGCACCGGCGACCCCGCCACGCCGTACGAGTGGGGGCCGAAGCTGACCGAGCAGCTGGGCACGGGCGTGCTGGTCACCTACAAGGGCGAGGGCCACGGCGCCTACATGTCCGGCGACGAGTGCGTCAAGCAGGTCGCCGACGGCTACCTGCTCGACGGCGAGGTGCCCGCGGAGGGGACCACCTGCCCCAAGGAGTGACGCGCGCCACCCGCGCCCGGCTGAGGGCGGCCGGGGGCGGGCTGCGGGCCCGCGGCGGGCCCGCCCGCGCCCGCGGGACCGGGCGGATCGGCTCCGCGGCCCGGCGGGCGGCACCGGGCGGATCGGCCGCGGCGGCCCGGCGGGCGCGGCCTACCCGCAGGGCTCCGGGCGGGGGCGCGCGGTCGCGGGCCGGAAGCCCACCGCCCCGAAGTGGCGGTCGAGGAGCTCCTTCATGCTCCCGTCCTCGTACATCGCCTCGATCGCCCCGGTGACCGCCGCGCAGGCGAGGCGGTCCCCCTTCCGGAGCGCCACGCCGTACGGCTCGCGCCTGAGCCGCAGGCCCGCGATCGTGAACTCGCCGCTCTCCCGGGCACCGAATCCGGCGACCACCAGGTCGTCCCCGGGGAAGGCGTCGGCGGTGCCGTCGGCGACCCGGTCCGCGCACTCCGCCATGTCGTCCGCCTCGACGGCCTCGAAGGCGATGCCGCGGTCCCGGATCAGCGCGGTGGTGGTCGTGCCGGGCGCCACGCAGACCCGCCTGCCGCGCAGGTCCTCCAGGGAGGAGATGCCCGAGCCCTTCCGCACCAGCACGTCGCGGTAGGCCAGGTAGTACGGCCCGGCGAAGGCGACGCGCCCCCGGCGGCCCTCGGTGATCGAGAGGTTCGCGACGACCAGGTCGACCGCCCCGCTCTCGACCGCCTCCTCGCGGCGGATGCCGACGTCCTTGAACACGACGCCGTCGGCGGGGACCTTCAGCTCGGCCGCGATGCGCCGCGCCACGTCGATCTCGAAGCCCGACGGCGCGCCCGAGCGCTTCAGGGCCATCCCGGGCAGGCCGCCGCGGTAGCCGATCGTGATCGTCCGGGTCCTCGCGATCCGGTCGAGCAGCGGCGAGCCGGTGGAGGGGGACGGGGTGGGGACCGGGGTGGAGGCCGCGGCGGTGGCCGGGGGCCGCGCGGTGGCGCCCCCGGCGCCGGACGGGGAGCCGAACTGCGCGAAGGCGACCGCGACGGCCAGGGCCGCGGCCGCGATCCCGCCCGCGGCGGCGGCCCGCGCCGAGGTGGCGCGGGCCCGGGCCGTCCCCGTTCCCCGGGTCAGGTCGGCCGTGGCCGCCTGCGCGCCCTCGGAGAGCTCGGCGTCGGAGACCTCGGCGCCGTCCTGGGCAGGGTGGCCCAGCAGACGCCTGAGCACCTCGTCGGCCGTCGGCCTGCGCTCCTGGTCCTTGGCCAGGCAGCCGGCGACGATCTCCCGCAGGCCGTCGGGGAGCGCGCTCAGGTCGGCCTCGTGGTTGATGACCCGGTGGAGCGTCGCCACGATCGTGTCGCCGCCGAAGGGCGCCCGGCCGGTCGCGGCGAAGATCATGGTGGATCCCCAGGCGAACACGTCGGCCGGGCAGCCGACCCGGTCTCCGGCGATCTGCTCGGGCGCCATGTACGCGGGGGTGCCGACCGCCCGCGTGGTGATCGTCCCGCTCTCGTCGATGATCTTCGCGATGCCGAAGTCGACGACCCGGGGGCCGTCCGAGGCCAGCAGCACGTTGTCCGGCTTGAAGTCGCGGTGCGCGATCCCGGCGCGGTGGATCGCGGCCAGCGCGGTGGCCGTGCCGATCGCGAGCCGCTCCAGCGTCTCCCCGGCCAGCGGTCCGTCCCGCCGTACGACCTGGCGGAGCGACGGGCCGTCGATCAGCTCGCTGGCGATGTACGGCGTCTCGCCGTCGAGATCGGCGGCCAGCACCCGGGCCGTGCAGAACGCCTCCACCCGCCGGGCGGCCTGCAGCTCCCGCGCGAAGCGGGAGCGCGCGTGCTCCTCGCCGGTGAAGCGCACGTGCAGCAGCTTGACGGCCGCGCGCGTCCCGTCGTCGGACTCCCCCAGGTAGACGACACCCTGACCGCCCTCCCCCAGCCTGCCCAGCAGCTCGAAATCCCCCAGCCGCGGCGGATCCCCCGGCCGCAGCGGCTCGATCTCCGACATCGCCGACCCCTCGTACACGGCGTTTTACCCGGACATTACACATCCGCGGCGTCCGGGGCCGGGCCGCGACCGGATCGGGACGCAACCGCGATCTCCCCGGGTGCCCGGCGCGGCGCCCGGGACGCCCGGCCCGTCACTCCTCGTCGAGCAGTCCCGCGTCGTGGACCAGCAGCGCGATCTGGACGCGGTTGTTGAGGTCCAGCTTGGCGAGGATCGCCGAGACGTGGGTCTTGACCGTGGGGACGCTGAGGTGGAGCACCGACCCGATCTCGGCGTTGGACCTGCCCTGCGCGACCGTGACGGCGACCTCGCGCTCGCGGTCGTTCAGCAGGGCCAGCCGTTCCCTGGCCCGGTCGCGGCGCCGGTCGGCGCCGGAGTCGGCGACCCTGGCGATGAGCCGCCGGGTCACCGCCGGGGACAGGACCGGCTGGCCCTGGGCCACCCGGCGCACCGAGGCCACGATCTCGTCGGGCGGGGTGTCCTTGAGGAGGAACCCGGCGGCTCCTGCACGCAGGGCGCGCAGCACGTGCTCGTCGGCGTCGAAGGTCGTCAGGACGACGACCTCCGGCGCGCCGCGGCGGGCGCGCAGCGCCTCGGTCGCGGCCAGCCCGTCCATCACGGGCATCCTGATGTCCATCAGGACCACGTCGGGGGCGTGCCGGGCGACCAGGGGAAGCGCCTCGGTGCCGTTGCCGGCCTCGGCGACCACGCGGATGTCGGGGGCGCCGCGCAGCATCATCGCCAGTCCGGCGCGGACCAGCGGGTCGTCGTCGACGATGAGCACGCCGATGGAGCCGGGTTCGGGTGTGGTCATGACGGCCACGGTAGCCAGGCCGCCAGCCGCCAGCCACCCTGGGCCTCGGGGCCGTACTCCAGCCGTCCCTCGACCAGGGCGACGCGCTCGGACAGGCCGGTCAGGCCCTGGCCGGCCCCCGCGGAGGGCACCGAGGCGGGCACGGGCACGGCGGCCGGTGCGGTGTTGCGCACCTCCACGGCCAGGCCCGCGCCCGGCTCCCCCGCCACGCGGATGCGGACCTCGGCCCCCGGGGCGTGTTTGCGGACGTTGGTCAGGCCCTCCTGGACGATCCGGTACGCCGTGCGGCCCACGCCGTCGGGCACGGCGCCCGCGGTCTCCTCCAGCAGTTCCACCCGCTCCCCGGCCCGGCGCGACTCCTCCGCCAGCTGCGGCAGGTCGGCGAGGGTGGGCTGCGGCAGCTCACCGACCGGGGCGCGGAGCACGCCGACGACCTCGCGCAGGTCCTGCAGGGCCTGGTGGGCGCTCTCCCGGATCACCTTGGCCGCGTGGGCGATGTCCTCGGCCGGGGCGCCGGGGTTGAACTCCAGCGCGCCGGCGTGCACGCTCAGCAGCGACAGCCGGTGGCCGAGCACGTCGTGGATCTCCCTGGCGATCTCCTGGCGGGCGTAATAGCGGGCCTGCTCCGCGCGGAGCCGGGCCTCGGTCTCGGCCCGGACGGCGCGCTCGCGCAGCGAGAGCACGAGCCGGCGCCTGTGGTGGACGAACAATCCCCAGCCGACCGCGGCCGCCTGCAGCGGGACGCCCACCAGCAGCAGCATCAGCGGGGAGCCGGTGTCGGAGCGGACCACGGCGAAGACGACCGACGCGACCATGCTCAGCGCGAAGACGGCGGCCGTGGTCCGCGGGGGCCGGTGGACGGCGACGACGAAGAGCATCAGCAGCATCGGCCCGGCGATCAGTTCCGAGAACGCCGACAGGACGATCAGCGCCACGGCCAGCTCGACCGGCCGGCGGCGGCGCAGCCAGATCGCGGCGCAGCCCAGCGCCGCGATGGCCTGGTCGAGGTGGAACAGCCACATCGGGATGGACAGGGCCTTGACCCGCTCGTCGTAGACCAGCAGCCCGAAGGCCACCGCCAGCAGGAACATGCACGTGTCCACGGCCCAGTCGCGCGCACCGCGCCGGCGCCGGGCGGCGGGCGCGGAAGCGGGGGAGGCGGTCTCAGATTCGTTCATCCTCCCCGGAGCGTACGGCGGGCGGCGGCGCCGCGCCCGCCCCGGGGACGGAGACGGTACCGACGCCGGAGCGGCCGATACTTTCGTCGGGCGCGGGGGATACCTCCGCCGGTCGCGGCCGGTTCCTCCGTCGGCCGGGCCGGCCGCGGGACCGGTCCCGGAGTCGCGGGAGGGCATCCCTGCGGCCGATCCCCGCGGCGGGGGCCGCGCCCAGCATGGGGGCATGCGCAAAGTCATCCAGCTCCTGGGCCTCGCCATGGTCCTGTCCGGCGTCAGCGGAGCCATCGACCACGTGGCGGTCCAGCCCTTCATGGGCGTGCTCAACCTCTTCAACCGCCTGGTCGTCGAACGGGTGGCGCTCCTGGAGGGGCACGAGGTCTTCGCGAACCTGTGCCTGGCCGTGCTCGGCGCCGCGCTGATCGCCGCAGCGCGGCTGACCGAGCCGTCGTGACCCGGTCCGGGCCGTCGTGACCCGCCGGGCGCGTGGATGCGGGCTCCGGCCGCGCCGGGCCTCGGGCCGGAACCCGCGTCCCGGCGCGGCCGTGCCCCGGCGGGACGCGGGCCCGGCGGGCCACGCGGCGGAGGAGCGGGGAGCGGCGGGTCCGGGCGGCGGGATCGGGCGGCGGGATCAAGCCGCGGCGTCGGCGGCCCTCGCGAGGCGGTCCGCCGAGTGGACCGCGCGGGCTCGAGCGGCCCGCAGATCCGGGTGGACGAGTCGGCCCGACCGCTTCACGACCCGCCCGGCGACCAGCACGGTGTCCACATTGCCCGGCCCCGCGGCGGTGACCACCGCGGCGACCGGGTCGCAGACCGGCGCCAGGTTGGGGGCGTCGGCGCGCAGCAGCACCAGATCGGCCTGCTTGCCCGGCCGCAGCGAACCGATCCGGTCCGCCATCCCGAGTGCGGCCGCGCCCTCGATCGTGGCCGTCCGCAGCACCTCGGCCGCGGTCAGAGCGCCGCCCCGGGCCCGTTCAGCCGCGAACGCGGCGCGCATGACGGCGAACATGTCTCCCGGCACGTTCACCACCGTGTCGACGCCGAGCCCGGTCGGGACGCCGGCCCGGCGGAACCTGCCGGTCTCCGGGTGGCCGTGCCCCATCTGCATCTCCACCGCGGGCGCCACGGAGGCGGTTCCCCCGCTGTCGGCGACCAGTTCCACGGCCTCACCGGTGAACCCGTTGCCGTGCACGAACATGACGTCCGGCCCGAGCAGTCCTGCGCCGTGCAGCCGTTCGACCGCGCCGGTTCCGGTGGCGTGCAGGCTGATCCGGAGGCCGAGCTCGCGGGCGAGCCGCCAGTCGGCCTCCGCCTCCTCCATCGGTCCGTGGACCGGCCCCGAGGCGGCGAGGGCGGCGGTGACGAGCCCGGGGGTGCCGAGCAGCGAGGCGACCCGCCGCACCTCGTCGGGGCGGCGGGCCTCGCCCGGGCCGGGATGCGCGTACGCGAAGACCGCCCGGATCCCCGACTCCCGCAGGGCCTCCAGCGCCGCGTCGGTGTGCTCGGGGGTCGACTGGATGTGCGACCAGTCGCAGAGGGTGGTGATCCCGGCGTCGAGGGCCTCCAGCGCGCCCCAGAGGTTCGCCGCGTACACGTCCTCGGCCCGGTAGGCAGGGGCGAGGCGTCCGAGCACGAGTGCGAGGTAGTCACCCAGGGTGGCGTCGGCGGAGGAGGCGCGCAGGACGCTCTGCCAGACGTGGCGGTGGGTGTCGACGAAGCCGGGCAGCACGAGCATGCCCGAGGCGTCGACGACCCGCGCGCCGGGGACGTCGAGTCCCGGGCCGACGGCGGCGATGAGCCCGTCTTCGACCAGCACCTCGGCCCCGGGCAGCACGCGGGGCGCGGGTTCGGTGTCGATCACGGTGCCGCCGGTGATGAGAGTGCGCACGGCAGATCCCTTTCCCGATAGCTATTCAGAAAGCTTTTATAAAAGCTATCAGCCGGGAGGGATACCCTCAATGCCATGGCGAGGCGAGAGACCGACCCGGTCGACGAACTGGTCGCGGCCTGGCGGGCCGAGCTGCCCGAGGCCGCCACCCTCGAACTGGAGATCGTCAAAAGGGCCGCGCTCCTGAAGGGCCGCATCGAGGAGACCACCCAGTCCGTCCTGGGCCGGTACGGCCTCACCTACGCCGACTTCGACGTCCTGACGACGCTGCGCCGGTCGGGTGCCCCGTACCGGCTCAAGCCCGGCCGGCTCGCCACCCGCTCCTCGCTCACCACCGGCGGGACGAGCAACATCCTGCAGCGGCTCACCGGGGCCGGGCTCGTCGAACGCGAGCCCGACCCCACCGACCGCCGCAGTTCCTGGGTCCGGCTGACTCCCGAGGGCGTCCGGCTGGCCGAGGAGATCACCCTGGCGACCACCGAGGCCCACCGGGACCTGTTCACCGGCGTCCCCGCGGCCACCGCACGGGCCCTGGCGGACCTGCTGCGCGAGGTGCTCGCCGCGCTCGGGGACCGGCCGGACCCGCGCCGCGGCCACCGGTGACCCGCCGGGGCCTCACCGCGGAGGCCGCCGGCGACCGGCCGGACCCGCGCCGCGGCCACCGCCGGCCACCGCCAGGGCCTCCTGCGCCGGCGCGGCGCCCCTACGCCTGCGCCCCGCGCAGGTGCGGCGGGGTGAACAGGCCGAACAGGTTGCCCGAGGTGTCGCGGACGTAGGCGAAGTCGGGGCCGTTCGGGTTGTCGAGCAGTTTGAAGACGACCTGGCCGCCGAGGCTCTCGGCCCGCGCGCAGGCGGCGCCGGTGTCGGCCACGAGGACGGAGAAGACCGCGTGGCCCGGGGACTCCCCGCCGGTGGCGTACACGCCGCCCTTGGGGCCGTCGCCGCCGGGGTAGCCGACGAGCCGGTAGTCCATGCCGCCCTTCGCCGACCCCTCGTCGGCGGTGAAGGACCAGCCGAACAGCTCGCCGTAGAACTTCTCCGCACCCTGCGGGTCGTCGGTGGCGATCTCGAACCAGGCCACGGTGTTGATCATCAAGTGTCCTCTCGGAGCGGTTTCCTGAACGCCTCCACGATGGACCGGCCCGGCGACAACCCTATGTCGGTGTTTTCACTCGAATTTCGGGCTTCCGAAAACCAGCCCTGGCACCTGCGGCATGACCCGCTCCGGCGGGTGCTCGGGCGAGGGCTCCTCGGTCTCCTCCGCCCGGACGATCCGGTCGAGCCGGAAGATCCGCACGTCGCGCCGGAGCCGGCACCACCCCACGAGGTACCAGTGGCCGCCGCGCCCGCCCACGAAGACGGCCGGCTCCACCTCGCGCCGGGTCGCCTCGCCCTTGGCATCGGTGTAGTCGATCACCAGCACGCGCCGGTGCAGCAGCGCCTGCTCGATCACCCGCGACACCCGCGGGTACGGCTCCGGCTCGACGAGCAGGTGGACGCGGGCGGCCAGCCGCCTGGCCCGCTCCCCCTCCTGCGGGGGCATCGCGGCCACCAGCTTGCGCAGGGCGCTGCGGGCGTGGCGGGCGAAGGGGCTGCCGGCCGCCTCGCTGAGCGCCACCGCCACCGCGACCGCCTCGGCGGGGGTGAAGTTCAGCGGCGGCAGGGAGGCGTTCTTGTCCAGCACGTAGCCGCCGGTCCTGCCGGGCTCGGCGTAGATCGGCACCCCGGCCTGCTGCAGCGCGGAGATGTCGCGCTCGACCGTGCGCACGCTCACCTCGAACCCGGCGGCGAGCTCGCGCGCGGAGCGGGGCCGGGGCGAGACGGCGCGCAGCTCCTCGACCAGGGCGTAGAGACGGTCGGTACGGTTCACAACCCGACGGTACGCGCCCCCGCCGACACTTCCCGGGGAAGGGGACGCGAAAGGAACTTCCGGGCGCTCCCGACCGCTTGAACAGTCAAAAGAGCATAGATACCCTGTCTCGACACTTCTCATTGGAGTTCGATGGCTCAGAAACACCCGATGGCCCGGAAACCTCCGCGCAAGCCCGCCCGGCTGGAGCCGGGGGGCAAGGCGTCCAAGGCCATCGTGATCTCCGGAATCACGCTCGTCTCGTTGATCGTCGTCGGCGCGTGCGCGGCGGACGACGACTACGAGGAGGTCGGCGCCGACTGCGTCAACCTCGACAACCGGCTTCCCGACGGCTCCTACGAGGTCGTCGACGAGGACCTCTGCGACGACGACGGCACCGTCCGCTACCACGGCTCCCACGGCGCCTATGGCTGGTACTACGGCGGCGCCCGCAGCGGCACCAGGGTGTCGAAGGGCACCACCGTCAGGCCCTCCGACGTCCAGATCACCACCCGCAAGGGCACCGTGATCCAGCGCGGCGGCTTCGGCGGCCGCGGCTCCAGCGGCAGCTGACCCTCCGCGATGAGACGCGAGAGCTCGCCTCCCCGCCCCGGCTGGGAGAAGATCATCGAAGAGCAGGGCCTGGCCTACCACCGCTCCGTCCACCCCAGCGGTCTCGGCCGCCCCTACTGGGACGAGAGCGTGCACTACGTCTTGTCCATGGACGAGGTCCTGGCGCTGGAGGAGCAGGTCGAGGAGCTGCACCGGATGTGCCTGCACGCGGTGGAGCACGTGGTCGCCGCCGGCCGGTACCGCGACTTCGCGATCCCCGAGTGGGTCGCGCCGGAGATCGCCCGCTCCTGGGAGCGGCGCGACCCGCACCTGTACGGCCGCTTCGACCTGCGCTACGACGGGACCGGCCCGGCCAAGCTGCTGGAGTACAACGCCGACACCCCGACCAGCCTGCTGGAGAGCTCCGTCGTGCAGTGGTTCTGGCTCCAGGACCGCCACCCGGGTGACGACCAGTGGAACTCCATCCACGAGCGGCTGGTCGACCGGTGGCGGCAGATCGCGGCCGCGCTGCCCACCGGGCCCGCGCACTTCGCCTGGACCTCCATGGACGCGAGCGGGGAGGAGGCGATGACCGTCGCCTACCTCCAGGAGACCGCCGGCCAGGCCGGTCTGGCGACGGTGGCGGTGGCGATGGAGGACATCGGCTGGGACGCGCTCAACCTGCGGTTCGTGGACATGGAGCGCCGGGTGATCCGCACGCTCTGCAAACTCTACCCGTGGGAGTGGGTGGTCGCCGACCCGTTCGGGGCGGACGCCGTGCGCCAGCAGGTCTCGATGACCTGGATCGAGCCGCTGTGGAAGATGCTGCTGTCGAACAAGGCCCTGCTGGCGGTCCTGTGGGAGCTGTACCCCGGCCACCCGAACCTGCTGCCGGCCTACCTCGACGGCCCGCGCGACCTGCCCGCCCACATCGCCAAGCCCCTGCTGGGCCGGGAGGGCGCGGGCATGCGGGTCGTCGCCCCCGGCCAGGACCTGCGGACCGGCGGCGACTACGGCGCCGAGGGCCACGTCTACCAGGCGTTCGAGCCGCTGCCCGTCTTCGCCGGCCAGCGGCCGGTGCTCGGCGCCTGGGTCGTCCACGACGAGGCCGCCGGGCTCGGCATCCGCGAGACGTCCGGGCTGATCACCGACGACACCTCGTCCTTCGTCCCGCACCGCATCGCACTGTGAGAGCCCGGGCGGGAACCCGGCCCTCCGCGACGGGCGACCGCCCGACCCACGTACGGCCGTGAGGCCGCCGACATCCAGATCATGGAGAGAACGACATGAGCACCACCCCGGTCCTGCTTTCCGCCCCCGCCGAGACCGACACGACCCTGTCGCTCGCCGAGCTCCTCGGCCGCGGGGCGCTCGCCATCGCCGGCTACGCGGCGCTCGGCGTCATCCTGCTGATCATCGGCTTCTACGTGATCGACCTGGCCATCCCGGGCAAGCTCAGCCGGCTGATCAAGACCGACCGCAACCCCAACGCGACCCTGCTCACCGCCTCCGGGCTGGCCGCCGTCGGCCTGATCGTCGCGGCCTCCATCTGGTCCTCCGGGGGCGCGCTGCAGGAGGGCCTGCTGGCCACGGCGGTCTTCGGCCTGGTGGGCATCGCGGTGCAGACCGTCGCCATGGTCCTCTTCGACAAGGTCGCCGGGATCTCCGTCCGCGAGCTGGTCGCCGAGCCCGAGCTGCAGCCCGGCGCCCGCCTGCTCGCCGTCACGCACGTGGTGATCGGCCTGATCACCGCCGTGGCCGTCATCTGACCGGCGGCCGATCGGCTCCGACCTTCTCCCGGCCGCCCGCCGTACGGCTGTCGCATCCCGGCCGAGCTGGCAGTCTTAAGGCGTGAACGATCAGATTCGCGAGGACACCACGCGCAGACTGGAACGGGCCATGGGCGCCCTGGGCACGGCGGCCATGGCCCGGATGGACGACCGGTTGCCGTGGTTCCGTGCCCTGTCCGCGGAGGACAGGTCCTGGGTGGGGCTGGTCGCACAGGCCGGGATCGCCGCGTTCGTGGAGTGGTTCCAGCACGCCGGCGAGGGGCGGCCGACCCCCAGCATCGAGTTCTTCGGCACCGCGCCGCGCGAGCTGAAGCGGTCGATCTCGCTGCAGCAGACCGTCGACATCGTCCGGACCGTGGTCGAGGTCGTCGAGGCGCGGACCGCGGAGCTCGCCGCGCCGGGCGGGGAGGAGCAGCTGGAGCAGGCGATGCTCCGCTACACCCGGGACGTCGCCTTCGCCGCCGCCCAGGTCTACGCCCGCGAGGCGGAGGCGCGCGGGGCGTGGGACGCCCGGCTGGAGGCGCTCATCGTGGACGCGCTCGTCCGCGGCGAGGTGGACGACGGCCTGCACTCCTGGGCCGCCGCGCTGGGCTGGACCTCCTCCCCCGTCGTCGTGCTCGCCGGGCGGGCGCCCGACGACGACCCCCAGGAGGTGATCGACGGCCTGCGCGACCGGGGGCGCCGGGTCGGGATGGACATGCTGGCCGGGGTCCAGGGCGACCAGCTGATCGTGATCGTGGGCGGCGCCGACAGCGTCAATGCGGCGGCCAGGCACGTGGTGCCCCGTTTCGGGCCCGGTCCGATCGTGATCGGCCCCGAGGTGAGCGACCTGCACACGGCGGCGAGCTCGGCGCGGGCCGCGATCGCCGGCCTGCGGGCCGCCGCGGGCTGGCCGGACGCGCCCCGGCCCGTCCACGCCGAGGACCTGCTCGCCGAACGGGCCATCGACGGCGACGAGGCCGCCCGGAGCCAGCTGATCGAGAACGTCTACCTGCCGCTCGTCGGCACTCCGCTCCTCGACACGCTTGCGACGTATCTGGAGCAAGGTACATCACTCGAAGCGACGGCTCGGCTACTCTTCGTACATCCGAACACGGTACGCTACCGGCTACGGAAGATCACGGAGCTGACCGGATACCAACCGACGGAGGGCCGCGCCGCCTTCACCCTGCAGGTGGGCCTCATCCTTGGGCGGCTGTCCGAAACCTCCGCGATCTAATCGCCCTTTACTTAATGCGGGCGAAACCTCTTCCGTAGGTTTCCTACAAAAAACTGTGGAAGAAGTTCGTTCGGATCTCCATCCATGTGGCTAACTCCTACAGGGCAGGCTGGATTTCGTGCTCGTCATCGTCGCTCCGGGCCAAGGCGCCCAGACCCCAGGCTTCCTGACCCCATGGCTCGAGATACCGGGCCTGGCGGACCGCCTGTCCGCCTGGTCCGAGGTGGTGGGCCTCGACCTGATCTCCTACGGGACCACCGCGGACGCGGAGGCGATCCGCGACACCGCGGTGGCCCAGCCGCTGCTCGTGGCGGCCGGGCTGGCCGCGGCCGAGGCCCTCGGCGTCTCCCTCTCCCCCGCCTCCGGGGCCGGGACGGCGGTGCCGGACCTCGTCGCCGGGCACAGCGTCGGCGAGCTGACGGCCGCGGTGCTGGCCGGAGTGCTCACCGCCGAGCAGGCCCTGACCCTGGTGCGGGAGCGCGGCCAGGCCATGGCCAAGGCCGCCGCGATCACCGAGACCGGCATGGTCGCGGTGCTCGGCGGGGCCGAGGACGAGGTGCTCGCCGCGATCGAGCGGCACGGGCTCACCCCGGCCAACATCAACGGCGCCGGCCAGATCGTGGCCGGCGGCACGCTGGAGCGGCTGGAGGAGTTCAAGGCCGAGCCGCCCGCCCGCGCCCGGCTGATCCCGCTCCCCGTCGCGGGCGCCTTCCACACCGCCCACATGGCGCCGGCCGTCGACCAGCTGCGCGAGGCCGTCGCCTCGATCACGCCCCGGGACCCGTCCGTCCCCGTGCTGTCCAACGCCGACGGCGCGGTCGTCGCCGGCGGCGCCGACTTCCTGGCACGCCTGGTCGACCAGGTCGCCAACCCGGTCCGCTGGGACGCCTGCATGGCCACGATGGCCGAGCGGGGTGTCACCGCGATGGTCGAACTGCTGCCCGGCGGCACGCTCACGGGCCTGGCCAGGCGCGCCCTGCGCGGTGTCACGACCGTCGCCCTGAAGACCCCCGACGACCTCGGCGCCGCGCGGGAGGTCCTGAAGTGAACCGGCACGGATCCGGCGGGGCGGTCCCCGCGACGGGAACGGCCCGCACGGCGAACGAGGAGCGGTGATCGACGCATGAAGGTCTCGCAGGGCGCCCCCGGCGCCAAGATCCTGGCCTTCGGCCACTACCAGCCCTCCAAGGTGCTCACCAACGACGACCTGTCGAAGACCATGGAGACCAGCGACGAGTGGATCCAGAGCCGGGTCGGCATCAAGGAGCGCCGGATCGCCGAGAGCGAGTCCGAGATCGACCTGGCCGTGCAGGCGGGCGAGAAGGCCCTCGCGGCCAGCGGCCTGCTCCCCGCCGACATCGACCTGGTCGTCGTCGCCACCTGCACGCTGGAGACGCAGATCCCCAACGCGGCGGGCCGCGTCGCCGCCCGGCTCGGCATCGGCGCCCCCGGCGCGCTCGACGTGAACACCGCCTGCTCCGGCTTCTGCTACGCGCTGGCGGTGGCCGACGACGCGATCCGCGCGGGCTCGGCCACCCACGTCCTGGTCATCGGGACCGAGAAGTTCTCGCCCTGGATCGACTGGACCGACCGGAGCACCGCGGTCATCTTCGCGGACGGCGCGGGCGCCGCGGTCGTCGGCCCGGCGGAGACCCCCGGCATCGGCCCGGTGGTCTGGGGCAGCGCCGGCGACAAGGCCGATGCGATCATGGTGAAGGACCGCCACTCCTTCCTGAAGCAGGAGGGCCAGACCGTCTTCCGCTGGGCCACCACCGCGCTCCACCCGGTGGCCAGGCTGGCCTGCGAGCGCGCCGGGGTGGACCCCGCCGAGCTCGCCGCCTTCGTGCCCCACCAGGCGAACGTGCGCATCATCGAGGCCATCGCCCGCCGGATCGGCGCCGACAACGCCGTCGTCGCCAAGGACATCGTGCTGTCGGGCAACACCTCCGCGGCCTCGATCCCGATGGCCCTGTCCCGGATGATCGAGCGCGGCGAGGTGCCGTCCGGCGGCCTGGCCCTACTGCTGGGCTTCGGCGCGGGCCTGACCTACGCCGGCCAGGTCATCGAGATCCCGTAACAGGCTTGCGCGGCCCCACCGCGCAAAACGAGAAGAACACCAACCCAAGGAGAACACGCGACATGGCCATGACCGAGCAGGAGATCCTCGCTGGTATCGGCAAGATCATCAACGAGATCACCGGCATCCCGGCCGCCGAGGTCACCCCGGAGAAGAGCTTCGTGGACGACCTCGACATCGACTCGCTGTCCATGGTCGAGATCGCCGTCGCCGCCCAGGACGAGTTCGGCGTCGAGATCCCCGACGACCAGCTCAAGAACCTCCAGACCGTCAAGGACGTCATCAACCTCATCCAGAGCTGACGGGACGACGTCCCGGAGCCGCAAGAGCCAGACCCGCGATGCACAAGGAGCGCAGAACGTGAACACAGACCAGGTACGTGTCGTCGTCACCGGGCTCGGCGCGACGACGCCCCTCGGCGGAGACGTCGCCTCGACCTGGTCGGCGCTCCTCGCCGGTCGGTCCGGGGTCCGCACCATCACCGAGGACTGGGCCGAGTCCGTCCCCGTGAAGTTCGCCGCCTTCGCCGCCGTGGATCCGACCGAGGTGCTGCCCCGGCCGGAGGCACGGCGGCTGGACCGCACCGAGCAGCTCGCCCTGGTGGCGGCCCGGGAGGCGTGGAAGGACGCCGGGATCGAGACGGTCGACCCGGAACGGCTCGGCGTCGTCGTGGGCAGCGGGATCGGCGGCATCACCACGATCCTGAGTGCCTACGACACCTTCCGGGAGAAGGGCTGGCAGCGGCTGTCGCCGTTCACCGTGCCGATGCTGATGCCGAACGGCCCCGCGGGCTGGATCGGCATCGAGCTCGGCGCCCGGGCCGGCGTGCACGCCACCGTCAGCGCCTGCGCCACCGGCGCGGAGTCGATCGGCTACGCCATCGAGATGATCCGCTCCGGCCGCGCCGACGTCGTGGTGGCCGGCGGCACCGAGGCCGCCATCCACCCGCTGAACATCGGCTCGTTCGCCGCGATGCGTGCCATGTCCACCAGGAACGACGACCCGCAGGGCGCCTCGCGCCCCTGGGACAGGGGCCGGGACGGGTTCGTGCTCGGCGAGGGCGCCGGCATCGTCGTGCTGGAGTCGGAGGAGCACGCCCGCGCCCGCGGCGCGAAGGTCTACGCCGTGGCCGCGGGGGTCGGCTACTCCGCCGACGCGCACCACATCGCGCAGCCCGAGCCGAACGGCACCGGGGTCATGACGGCCATGCGCCGGGCCCTGGAGAACTCCGGCCTCACCGGCCAGGACGTCAAGCACGTCAACGCGCACGCCACCTCCACCCCCGCGGGCGACGTGGTGGAGACCGTCGCGATCAAGAAGGTCATCGGCGGCCACCCGCTGGTGACCTCCACCAAGTCGATGACCGGTCACCTGCTCGGCGGTGCCGGGGGCATCGAGTCGGTCTTCACGGTCCTCGCGCTGCACGAGCGGATCGTCCCCGGCACGATCAACGTGGACGACCCCGACGACGGCATCGAGGTGGACCTCGTGCTCGGTGAGCCGCGCAAGCTCCCCGACGGCCGGATCGCCGCGATCAACAACTCCTTCGGGTTCGGCGGACACGACGTCGCCGTCGCCTTCACCAGCCTCTGACAGGAGCAGGAGCCCGCCATGACCGTGCTCGAGAACAGACTCGACAACCGGACCGCCGAAGGCGCCGCGGCGGCCGGGACCTCCGGGGAGGCCGCCGATCCACGCGATCCCCAGGTGCGCCTGGCGGCCCTCCTCGACGAGGGATCGATCCGGCTGATCACACCGGTGGACCGCAGCGGCGTGCTCGCCGCCATGGGCCGGGTGGAGGGCGTGCCGGTCGTCGTCTTCTGCAGCGACGCCCGCGTCCAGGGCGGCGCCATGGGCAGCGAGGGCTGCGAGCACATCGTGCACGCCTACGACGTGGCGGTCCGCGAGCGGGTCCCGGTCCTCGGCGTGTGGCACTCCGGCGGCGCCCGGCTGGCCGAGGGGGTCGAGTCCCTGCACGCCGTCGGCCGGGTGTTCGCCGCGATGACCCGCGCCTCCGGCGTGGTCCCGCAGCTGTCCGTGGTCGTCGGCCCGGCCGCCGGCGGCGCCGCGTACGGCCCGGCCCTGACCGACATCGTGATCCTTGCCGACGACGGCCGCATCTTCGTCACCGGGCCCGACGTGGTCCGCAGCGTCACCGGCGAGCAGATCGACATGGCGGCGCTCGGCGGCCCGGAGCCGCACAGCAAGCGCAGCGGCGTCGTGCACGTGGTCGCCAAGTCCGAGACCGACGCCTACGTGCAGGCCCGCCGCCTGGCGGTGCTCCTGGGCCACCAGGGCCGCATCCGCCCGGACGTCGAGGAGGTCGACTTCTCCGGTCTGCTGCCGGACAGCCCTCGCCGCGCCTACGACGTCAAGCCCCTGGTCAAGGGTCTGCTGGACGAGCCGGGCGTGGAACTGCACCCCAAGTGGGCGCCGAACGTCGTCACCACGCTGGGCCGCCTCGGGGGCCGGACCATCGGAGTGATCGCCAACAACCCCATGCGGCTGGGCGGCTGCCTGGACTCGGCCTCCGCCGAGAAGGCCGCCCGCTTCGTACGCATGTGCGACGCCTTCGGGGTGCCGCTGGTGGTGCTGGTGGACGTGCCCGGCTACCTGCCCGGGGTGGGCCAGGAGCACGACGGCGTGGTGCGCCGCGGCGCCAAGCTGCTGCACGCCTTCGCCGAGGCGTCGGTGCCGCGGGTCACCCTGGTGACCCGCAAGGCGTACGGCGGCGCCTACATCGCGATGAACTCCCGGTCCCTGGGCGCCACCAAGGTCTTCGCCTGGCCGACCACCGAGGTGGCGGTGATGGGCGCGCTGGCGGCGGTGCGCATCCTCAAGCGCCGGGAGATCGCGGCGGCCCCGGAGGAGGAGCGCTCGGCCCTGGAGGCGCGGCTCGCCGCCGAGCACGAGGTCCTCGCCGGAGGTCTCGACCGGGCCATCGAGATCGGCGTGGTGGACGAGGTGATCAAGCCTGCCGAGACCCGCGGCGCCATCGCCCGGGTCCTGGCGCGGGCCACCCCGGCCCGCGGCGCCCACGGCAACATCCCGCTGTAGGCCCGCGGGCCCGGACACGGCGACGGCCCCGTACGGAGAGAGTCTCCGTACGGGGCCGTCGCCGTGTCCGCCGGCACCGGGTCCGGGCGGAGCGGCCGTCCTCCTCGGCCGGGGAGGGCCAGGCCGCTGCTGGGCGGCCCGGTCCGGGGAGCGCGGGGGCCGCCGGCGGGGTGCGGGGGCCGGGGCGTACGCAAGGCCGCGGAGCGGAGGCCGGGGCATGCGAGGGGCCGGGGCGTGCGGGGCGGGGGCGTGCGGGCAGGTCCCGGCCGATAGGTCGCAAGGCGCGCGAGAAGGAAGGTCCGGCCGGATCCGTCCCGGCTCAGACCGCGGCGTGCAGCCAGCGGACCGGGGCGCCCTCGCCCGCGTAGCGGAACGATTCGAGCTCCTCGTCCCACTGCTTGCCGAGCAGCCGGTCGAGCTCCTCCTCCAGGACCACCCGGCCCTGGCGGGCCATCAGCATGGCGGAGCGCAGCCGGTCCTCCGGCACGAGGATGTCACCGGTGGCCCCGATCACGGCCGTGAAGGCGCCGAGGCTCGGGGTGTAGGCGTGGCGGGAGCCGTCGCATCCCGGGGAGGCGTCCTCGGTGACCTCGAAGCGGATGCGCTGCCAGCCCATCAGGGACGAGGTGATGGCCGCGGCCGTTCCCGGTCGCCCCTCCCACTCGGCCTGTGCGCGCACGTGGCCCGGCGCGGCGGGCTGCGGCGTCCACGTCAGGTCTACGGGCACGCCAAGGACACCCGCGACCGCCCATTCGATATGAGGGCACAGCGCGGGCTGAGCCGAGTGGACGTAAAGCACGCCACGAGCAGACACCGGACCTCCCGTTTCGTACGAGGTGCGCCTTCCCCAACGGCCTCGTCCCCGGATGATCACAAGTGACTGAAGGAGAGACTACCGTCGGTCGCGACATCACACCAGAGGGGGGTCATACCGAGATGGTGCGATGAGGCTCTCTCTCGCACCGGAATGGGCGTTCCGTACCGTTTTCGCCAGGACGACCGAATCCTTTCGCTCACCGGACTTTGCGAATACATTACCGACTCTCCAGGCGGAGTCGTTCTGGAGTTCCCATGGCACGGGGCGCGCCCCGGAGACGGGAGAAGCGATCCGCGTCTCCGCTCCCCGAAGGGTTCATCTCGGGCATGGTCGGAGAAGAAGATTTCCACGACGCGGCGACCGACATCGGAGGACCCCATGGACGCCGACATCATCCGGGTCGAGCCCGTCCCGGGCTCCCCCGCACTGATCAGGGCGGACCAGCTGCTGACCGACGCCCCCGGCATGGAGGCCGCCGCCCGCTGGACCGCCGCCGCCTCCGAGGCCGACGGCGTCTTCCGGCTCCGGCTCGCCCCCGGCGTGGACGTCTGCGACCTGGCGGCCACCGTGCGGGAGCGGGGGCATCGCGCCTCCCCCAACCACGTCCTGACGGGCCAGCCGCTCTTCTTCGGCGGCCCGGCCTCCCGCCCGTTCCCCGCCGCGCCCGTCCCCGCCCCGGCCTCCGCCCGGCCACCGGACGACAGCCCGGTGACGGTGGCGGTGCTCGACACCGGCCTGGCCGAGCACCCGTGGTGGCGCGACAGCCCCTGGTTCACGGAGCGGCTGCGCGAGATCGCCGAGGTGCCCGACGCCGACGGCGACGGCGCTCCGGACGCCCAGGCCGGGCACGGCACCTTCGTCGCCGGGCTGGTCCTGCGCTCGGCCCCCGAGGCGAGGCTCCACCCGATCCAGGTGCTCGACGGCCACGGCGTCGGGGACGAGGCCGGGCTGCTGCGCGCCCTGGCGCGGCTGCGGGACGACCGCCCTCAGGTGCTCAACCTCTCCTTCGGCTACCACACCTTCGACGACCGCCCCTCCCCGCTGGTGGAGGCGGCGCTGGGCGCGCTGAGCGGCACGGCGGTGGTCGCCTGCGCGGGCAACACGGCCTCCGACCGCCCGTTCTGGCCCGCCGCGCTGCCGGGGGTGGTCGCCGTCGGCGCCCTGGACGCCGCGCAGGAGGGCAGGGCGCCGTTCTCGGCCCACGGCCCGTGGGTGGACGCCTGCGCCCGGGGCGAGTGGCTGACGAGCGCCTTCCTGGAGTACGGGGCGTTCGGCGGCTACGCGCGCTGGAGCGGGACGTCCTTCGCCGCCGCCGTGGTCTCCGGGGCGATCGCCTCGGCCGCCCGGGACATGGCCCCGCAGGAGGCGGTGGCCCACGTCCTCGACCCCCGGCGCACCCGGAAGATCTCCGATCTCGGGACCGTCGTGCCCCTCCCCGGGTAAAGTCCCACCCAAGGTGACCGCCCGGGCACCGCGCGTGCCCGGCGGGTTCTTTGACGTCCTTGCGGAGGCGCCGTGGTCGACCAGCACACGATCGAGGCCGTCCTGGCGGGCGACCAGGCGGCCTGGGACGTGCTGGTCCGGCGCTTCACCCCGGTGATCTGGGCCGCGGTCCGCGCCTACGGGCTGAGCCCCGCCGACGCGTCCGACACCGTGCAGGGGACGTGGCTGCGGCTCCTGGAGAGCCTGCACACCATCCGGGATCCGGACCGGATCGGCTCCTGGCTGTTCACCACCGCCCGCCGGGAGGCGGTCCTCCTCCTGCGGCGGAGCCGGGGCGAGCGCCTGACCGCGGACCCCGCAGAGCCGGGCGGGCCCGGCGGCGCGGAGCACACCGCGGATCCGGCGGCGGCCGTGCTCACCGCCGACGAGGGCCGCCGCCTCTGGCGGGCCGTCGAGACCATGGACGAGCCCTGCCGGTCGCTGTTCCGGCTGATGGCGACGGCTCCCGACGCGGGCGTCCGCCAGCTGGCCGGGCGGCTGGGCATGCCCGCGGGCAGTTACGGTCCCACCCGGCGCCGCTGCCTCGACCGGCTCCGCTCCGTGCTCGCCCTCCAGGAGGCGGCGTCCTGATGACACGGCACTCCTCCGCCGACGACGAGTCCCTGATCGCCGCCCTCCGCCTGGCCTGCGGCCACGACCCCGTACCCGGTCACGTGACGGCCGCCGCCCGGGCGGTCTTCGGCCTGCGGCTCCCGGGCGCCGCCACGGCCCGCCCGGTGGCCGTGCCCGCCCCCTCGGGCGTCCGCTCCGCCGAGCGGGCCGGCCTGCTCCGGTTCGGCGCCGGCGGGCTCACCGTCGAACTGGACGTCGACTCCTCGGGCGGGCTGGTCGACCTCGCCGGGCGGGTCAGCCCGCACCCGGGGCCGGATGCGCGGGTCGAGGTCCGCACCCCGGACCTCACCGAGGTCCGCGAGCTCTCCCCCACCGGGCAGTTCGCCGTCGTCGGCCTGCCGGGCGGCTGGCTCAGCGTGGTGTGCCACCGGCCGGGCCTGGCACCCGTCGCCACGAGCTGGACCCTCGTCCGGCCCGGATGAGCGCCGTCCCCACCCGCCCTCCCGCCGCCCCGGGCGGCGCGGGATGACCGCCCTCGCCGCTGGTGGTCCCGCCGTCCCGGACGAGGCGGTGGAGGAGGCCGACCAGGCGGTCCGGGTGGCCGGTGACGACCCCGCCCGGGCCCGGGAGCTGGCCCTGGCCGTCCTGCGCGGCGGGGCCTCCGGCGAGGCCGCCTCGGTCGCCCACCGGGCGCTGGCGCTCGCCGCCCGCGAGCTGGGCGACCTGCCCCTGGCCGACGAGCACCTGCGCCGCGCCGAACACATCGCGCTGCGCGCGGGGGCGCCCCACCGGGCCGCGCAGGCGCGGCTCTCCCTCGTCCACGTCCGGACCGAGCTCGGCCACCCCGCCGAGGCCCTGGCCATCGCCGCGGCCGCCGAGCCGTACCTGACCGCGGTGGAGGCGGCGCGGCTCGGTGTGAACCGCGCGGCCGCGCTGGTCCGGCTCGGCCGGCACCGCGAGGCGGTCCGCCACTGCGACCGCGCCGCGGCCCTGCTGGGCGAGGATCCCGCCTTCCTGGCCGGGGCGATGCTGAACCGGGGCCTCGCCCGCGTCTACCTCGGGGAGTTCGCCGCGGCCGAGGCCGACCTGGCGCGGAGCGCGGAACTGGCCCGGGCCGCGGGACTCGAGCACGTGCTCGCGCTGGCGGAGGGCAACCTGCCGTTCCTGGCCGCGCGCCGCGGCGACCTGCCCGCGGCCTTCGCCGCCTACCACCGGGCGGAGCGGATCCTGTTCGGCTGCCCGGAACGGCTGGCCACGGTCCGCTGCGACCTGGCCGAGGCGCTGGTCGCGGCCGGCCAGCCCGGGGAGGCGCGGGTGCTGCTCGACCAGGCGGTGCCGGAGCTGGAGGCGGCGGGCGCCGAGACGGCCCTGACCGAGGCGCGCTTGATGCTCGCCCGGGTCGAGCTGCGCACCGGCGACCCCCGCAGCGCCCTGCACAGCGCCGAGGCCGCCCGCGAAGGGCTGCTCCGCCAGGGGCGCACGCTCATGGTTCCGCTCGCCGCCGAACTCGTGCTCCGGGCGCGGGCGGAGCTCGGCGGGCCGGGCGGTCCCGTAGGGCCGGATGGCCGGGGCGACCGCGGCGACCGGAGCGGCCCCGAGCTGCCCGCCGGTCCGAGCGTCCCGGCCGATCCGGGCGGCCCGGCCCCGGACGGCCGACTGGTCGCCGAGATGCTCGAGTGCGCGGCCGACCTCGACCGGGCGGGCCATCCGTCCGGACCGCTCCGGCTCACCGCCGCCGAGCTCGCCCTCCGGCGGGGCGACGGGCGGACCGCCGACGAACAACTCTGCCGGCTGGCGGCGTCCGGCCCCGGGCCGATCTCCCGGCACGCGGCCGCGCTGCGGCGGGCCGCGGCCGGCGACCGGCGCGGGGCGCTCGCCGCGGCCCGGGCGGGACTGGCGGCCCTCGCCACCGGCACGGGCCCCGCGGGCGCGTCCCC